>NZ_CAKLBZ010000002.1 GCF_921008455.1 Bacillus basilensis
TTTCCTAATAATACTTTACCTTTTTCAAGATAATAATAGTCACTTCCGAGATTCCCCTTTACTAGGGTAGCAAACCTATCTAAGTAATAAAGGGCCTGTTCATAATCCTCTGATGTTTGATTATGATAATGTGCTTGAAGTAACAGTGTAAAAGCTAGAGATTCATCATTTTCACTAAAAACAGCAAACTGTTCTGACTTCTTGATAAAATAAGCATAATCATTTTCATTGTTATGAAGAAGGGCTTGAAACGCTGCAATTCGGAAAATATTATCCATCTTATAAAAGACCCTTTTTCTCTTAGATAGTTCGATTAATTGATTAAGCTTACTCTTTCCTGATTTATAGTCACTTATCCCGAAGAGTAAGACCATTTCAACGTAATTCGCTTCTATTTCAACGACCATATCAATCACTGTTGTTTTTTCATGATACTCTTTTCTGACATTTCGTAACATTATCAGAGCATCATGGTAATCCCCCTCTTTTGCACGGTATTCTACCATATGTACTTTAACAGCCACGCAGTGGCTATAAAGGGATAACCGCTCATAGATTGCTACTGCTCGTTCTATCAACATTTTCCCACGTTTTTGATCGGACTTCATAACTACCCTTCCAGAAATCTCTAATATCCTAGCAGATTCAAATGAAATGGGAAACTGTTGGTCCAAAATGTCTTGTGTCAAATTAATTATCAGTTCATCATTATTTTCTTCAAACGCTTCCTCTACTTTATTAAATAAGTGCTTTAGCTCATCGGATGTAGGGCTCCCTAACAAATATTGAGGATCGCAGCCCAATTGGTGCGCGATAAATTTCAAACTATCCATCGAAGGATTCGAATGCCCATTTTCAATCATGCTTAACATCCCTTTTGACATTTTATTACCAGCTAACTCTACAAGTGTCATACCTTTTTCTACTCTTAATTTATTTATTCGTTTTCCTATTTCATTCATTTTCAACATCCTTTGTAATTCAGTCTATTAGTTCAATTATATTAAACTTTTGATTGAAAAGAAAATTAGTGCATGTTACGATAAGTTCAATTAAATTGAACTCATTTAATTTAATTGGAATTTTCAATGGATAACAATAAAAAGGGAGAATTGAATATGAGTGAATTTATGGGGAATGAAACAGGAAAAAAATTAGATATAGGTGGTATTGAATTATACTATGAATTGTTAGGGGGAAATAATGAAGGTCCAACCCTAGTTTTTGATGCTGGATATGGAGATACTTTAGAAAGCTGGAATCCTATTAAAGATGACATTTTAAAGTTCTCAAAAATGTTTATTTATGATAGAGCTGGTATTGGAAAAAGCGAAATGAATGAAAGGCCTCGTCATAGTCAGCAAAGTGTCGAAAATCTACGTATATTACTTAATAAAGCAGGTATAAAACCTCCATATGTATTAGTCGGACACTCATTTGGAGGATTAAATACAAGATTATTTGCAAGCACATATCCAGAGGAAGTAGTAGGAGTCGTTCTCTTAGACTCAACTCACGAGGATCAAAACAAAATATTGCCCTCTTTATTTACAAAAGAAGTTCAGGAGGCTTATTATAATCAGTTTATTTTGGAAGGTTCTCTTAATGAAGTGGAAGAAAGCTTAGAACAAGTTCGTACTTCTAAATCACTTGGAAACATTCCACTCATTGTTGTAACAGGGGGGCTGCAGCCTTTTCATACAGTGGAGTCTATGGCTACTTGGATGAAATTCCAGGGAGAGCTTGCTAACTTGTCGACTAATAAAAAACATATTATTGTTGAAGATGCTGGACACGCAATACATATTGATCAACCTCAAGTTGTTGTTGATGTAATAAGGGATATATTAGATATGGTAAAAAATAAAAATAAACACTCTACTCTGTAATAATTTGTTATGACTCAAAATTGGGGTATCGCCACATCGCTATCAAGCTAACGAAACTGGTTACCCCCAAAATAAAATTATTGTACAAAAAATTTAGCCCCATGATTATAGAGAGTAATATATTTAAATTGATGATTATAGCATCACATCAATGAAATTAAGGTGAGCGAAACGGTATACATGCATTCAAATCATTATCTAGCTTTACAATTACACCAATATATAATCTTTTTTCTTCTTTGTTGATAACTGAGCGTCTATATTTTAATTAGTACATATCCCAGGTCATCCTCTTTTTCTTTTAATGAAAACGGGCTGATACCATATGAATACTGAAGTACATGCTTGAACAAATGCCGCATGATGACCTAAATGACCCAATTACAATTGCAAAACTACTTCTACGGGCTTCTTGATTTACCAACTACTTGTTCAAAAACACAATAAGCAAAGCCCTAGGATAGATGACTTCACAATTCTACCCTAGGGCCTTTTCTATTACGATGTGTGAAATACTGCTTACAATCGACTTAGTATTTTTATAAAATAAATCCACTTCAGCCATATTTTTTTCCTTGGAAGATTTTATTTTAAAATTATCTACGCAGTTTTTTCAAATATCTTTAGATGAGTGAAAATCCTTGTCTATAAAGAACCCACAATTTTCTCATCATCTACTTCATATTTTACTAAGCAATCATTTTCCATGACTAGTTCTATGTCAAGTAAGTTACCTGTGACACGATCAACTATTTTTTTATAAACTTTATTTTGTCTGTATACTTGCCCATCTATTTTTTTTACAAAACGATGATCTTCTTCAACGATAGAATACGTACATGGAGGATACTGGGATGCCCTAATTTCTCCGTAGATGTATTCGTCGTCAATATGTAGATTGACTTGATAGGAAATATTCGAATTATTTATCAATTTGAGATCAATAATACCATTCATCAAAGTGGCGCCTGTTCCAAATGGAATCACACGTCCATAGTCAGGGAATGGGTCGAAACTATGTCGATATCTTTCCGCTGTTTCCAATTCCGAATGAAGAAACATCCAGTAGAGAAGATTCCCTAACTGGCAGAGACCACCGCCTATTCCCTTTATCGCTTCGCCATTCATTAGAATAATTCCTTCTTTATATCCAGCCTTTTCACTGGAATTACCAACAAGATGCCAAAATGAAAATGTTTCTCCCGGTTTAATTACAACCTGGTTTATTTTGCAGATGGCTAGCTTTAGATTGGTGATTTTGTTATATTGTAGCTGTATATCCGTATCACCTAATTTTCTAATAAGTAAAGATTTATGTTTATAAATCCTGTAAGGTAATGGATTTTGCTCAAATGTTTTTGAAAATTTATAACCTTTAAGACGGTCACTTATTTTTTTAAACAGCCTACGTTGTCCGATTCTAATAGGAATTAAAAAAGGAAATCTTTGTGTTAATAACTTTCTTGCCATTGAGAGTTGAGCTCCTTTATATATTATTCATCATCACTAAGTAAATGATTCTGGTGCAAAAACTTCAGGATAATTGCAATGGATCTGTAAATCTTGAACATACCAATACTATTACTCTAAAAAGAGTATATGAATGGGGTGGAAAAGGAAAATTCATTCGAATAGAAGAGCTATCAAATGATCTTTGCATCGAAACCATAAAAGGTGTTCTAAAGATATAACTCTTCAAAACACCTTTTTATTATTTCAACATGGAAAGCATTATTTTTTCCAGTTCCGCTTTGTTTACATTCCTATCAAGCACTGTTTCCGCTCGATAGTCTAAGCCGCGATTTATAATGACTATCTGATATGCACTATTCTTTCCTTTTGCGGGAACAATCATCTTCATACTTTGTAAGTTTTCATAAGTACCATAGAATACCTGATTTCCTTCTAATTCATAAGTTTCTATATTGTCATTGCCATCCCAATTAAACGGATCTTTTTTCGGTTCTAAAAGTGGTGACTGACAAATTATATAACCATATTTCCCCTTTACATATTCTAATTCAACAAGTATTTCTGGCTTTCTTGTAAGGAATGAGCCAGCTCTTTCTCTCTTTAGTGTGTAGCCCTCAACTGTATAAGTTGGTTTGTTGATTTGAAAATCAACAACCTTTTGTGCCTCTTCTAGGTTGTACCGTAAATGGCTGTCAATTTTGTCGCTTAATGATTGTGATTGATTATAGAGATCATTTAATTTTTTATTATCCGCTTGACTCAACAGTTCTTCCTTAAACCATTTTACATCCCCTTCATAATTCTCGGGTACCTCTTTTGAAACCATCGCCTTTTTCTGAATAGAACGAATCTCCTTATAAAATTGGATATACTGTTCAAATTCCTCTTTTGTCAAATGTTTTTCAGCCAAATACAAATAATCCGTAGCCCTTTTATAGGACTCTTTTGACATTCCCAGATCTTTCTTTGCATTTTCTGGTGTACCTAGTGTTTTTTCTACAGCGTTTTGAAGAGAGTCACCAGATTGTTTCTTTACTTCTTTCATTGTAGCCTTTCCTGTTGTTTTCTCTTTTTGGTGTGCATTTATTCCATCTGCACGTGCATTTAGTAAGGATAGAGATGAAACAGCAATAATAGCAACAACTCCAAATGCAGACCAACGATAAGAGTTCTTTTTGAACTTTTTAATCATAAGAATTCTCCTTTTTAATGTTCTTTTATTTCTACTTAAGTTCGCTAGGCTTGGTACTTGATAATAACTTGAGTAGTGTTCTAAGAGGGTAATAATGGTATGACCATATGCAAGGTTTTCCTCTGAATCTATAAATGTAAGAGCAAACGCATCGCACGCCAGTTCCTGATCTTCCCGCATACATGAGTAGGCATACCAAAGAATCGGGTTAAACCAATTTAGAATCAGTAAGCCATGCATAAGCCAATTCACACCAACATCTCTTCGTTTGATGTGAGCTAATTCATGATGAAAAATGTATCGTAACTGTTGCTCATCTAGTACTTTCATATGTACACTTGACAATAACACCTTTGGTCGAATGAATCCGAACACAGTTGGACTTGAAATCTTTCCCGCTAAAAGTAGTGGGATATCCTGTCGAACAGACATAGATTTCTTACAGTTTTCAAAAATTCGTACAATCCTCTCATCCGTAATAACAGGTTGTTTTTTTATGTAGAGTAATAAACGCCTATTCATAATGATGGTAGTAAAGCTCAGAATGATAACCCCAGCAAGCCAAATATATATGGAGATTGTATAAAATGAAAACGTCTTATCATCTTGCTTTTCATTATTGTACGTTTGTTTTTTACTTTCCTCAGCTGTTTGTGTTGAACTAGATGCATAGGTATCTTCTTTTGTGATTACCTTTGTATCACCTATATCTGTAAATCCTTGTATACGATCTACAGGAGCTTGGTGAAAGATAACTGAAGTTCCATTACTGTACGAAAGAATAGAATAGATACTGTAGGAACTATCTGGTGACCATGGCAATAAAAGCCTTACAATTAATATCATCCATAACATGTACTGCCATCGCGGGGTTAACTTATTTCTAAGCAAGATTTTGACACATAAAATTATGCCAACTAATATACTTGCCATAATGGAGGTTTCTATCACCCAATCAAAAAAGCGAGGTAGATAGACGTTTACAAACATATCTATCATTATGATCTATCCTTCCTCTGATTTTCCTCATTCTTCTTATCTAAAATACGTTTGAGTTCGTTAATATCCTCTGTAGACAGCTTTTCTTCTTTTAAAAAATTCACAAGTAAAGGTTTAAATGCTGCACCATAGAAACGTTTGAGAAGCGATTTTGTTTCTACTTGTAGATAACTATCTTGCGACACTAAAGGATAATAGGCATACATACGCCCTTTATCTTGATGGTAAGAAACAGCTTCTTTTTGGACTAATCGATTAATAAGCGTTCGAATGGTTTTCGGTTTCCAGTCCATCGTTACCTCTAGCGCTTCAATCACTTCATTTGCCGTTTGAGGAGATTTTGACCAAAGAACTTTCATAACTTCTAATTCAGCTTCCGATATTTTAGGTAATTCTTTCATTATTTAAAATTCCCCCCCAGTATTACATTTGTAATCTATATTCTATATATTACAAATGTAATCTTGAAATGTCAACCATATTTTGGGTTTATAAATACATTTCTATGAAACTTAAGAAATTAATCCCAAAAACAATGAAAATACGCTATTCTTTTTATAGAAATATAAAGAAAGGATGGCGTTTTTGTATGAACCTTTCGATTCAAGATGAGTTTTATTTGTTTGCCCAAGAACTACAGCGATATCTTTCTCCACATATTCTTCAACAACTCGCACAGGAGACAGGTTTTGTAAAACGTAAAAGTAAGTATGGCGCACGAGATTTGGCTGCCTTATGTATCTGGATTAGTCAACGGATAGCAAGCGATTCTCTCACTCGATTATGTAGTCAGCTTTATGCAAATACAGCTACACTCATGAGTCCAGAAGGACTTAATCAACGTTTTAACCGATGCGCTGTTTTATTTCTACAGCGTATATTCTCTCTTTTAGTCAAAAGCCAACTAAACGATTCGTCTCAAATCCAAAACCAATATACTTCTTATTTTCAACGTATACGTATTTTAGATGCTACTATTTTTCAAGTACCCAATCATTTAGCTCCTATTTATCCTGGTTCAGGAGGATGTGCACAAACAGCCGGTATTAAGATTCAACTAGAGTATGATTTACATAGTGGGAAATTCCTCAATTTTCAAATGGAACCAGGTAAAAATAATGATAAAACCTTTGGTACCGAGTGTTTAGATACCTTATGTCCAGGAGATTTATGTATTCGAGATTTAGGATACTTTTCTCTAAAAGATTTAGACCAGATGGATCAACGAGGGGTATTCTATGTCTCACGGTTGAAATTAAATAATAGAGTATATGTAAAAAATGAATCGCCAGAATTCTTTCGGGATGGGACAGTTAAAAAGCAATCTTTATATGTTTTACTTGACCTTGAAGATATCATGCATCAGATAAAATCAGGAGATACTTATGAGATTCGGAATGCCTATGTTGGACAACAAAAATTACCCTCACGAGTTGTGATATACAGACTTACATCAACTCAAATTCATAAACGTAGGAAACAGCAATCTTATGTTGAAAAGAAAAAAGGAGTCACATACTCTGAAAAAAGTAAACGATTAACAGAAATCAACGTTTATGTTACCAACATACCATGGGAAATTGTTCCGATGGAACAGGTCCATGATATCTACTCACTACGTTGGCAAATAGAAATTGTATTTAAAACATGGAAGTCTCTTTTTGGTATCAATCATTGTCACAATATTAAGCGAGAGCGTCTAGAATGTCATCTTTATGGACAGTTAATCGCTATTTTTCTTTGTTCTTCCACTATGTTCAAAATGCGACAGTTGTTACTACAAAAAAAACAAAAAGAATTAAGTGAATATAAAGCAATTTATATGATTCAAGATCATCTTTACTTAGTATATGAAGCTATCCAACAAGACACCCAAGAAGTATCAAAAATATTCCTTCGTTTGTTTGACCTATTACAGAAAAACGGACGGAAATCCCATCGATATGAGAAAAAGACAGTCTTTGATATTTTAGGCATTGTTTATCAGTGCACTGTATCCAATCTAAAGCGGAAAACTGCATAATCTTAAAAAATACACCTAATCAAGGTTTATTTGGAATGCGTATTTTTAAAAACAAATAAACAAAATATCAAGCATGTGGGCATCAAGAACGGAAGTTCATAGAATACCCAAGCTTAGCTTGATAGGCATGTATGGTGACCCCTTATAGTTTTCTATAATCTTAGTATTTTAAACACGAAATTCTTCAAAACACGTGCTCGTTTTCTGTGAACGGTTATCAGTTTCTTTTTAAATCTACTATAGAAATCACACTTAATAGATACTGAATATTCATTTATTTACCAATGGATTAACTTTGAAATTTACTAAGCTTAAATCTTAAATAGCTTGCTATAGTAAGTGTGAAAGGTCAAAAATTTATTCTAATGTTTTTATTTATTTTAATTTCTAAAACAAGATTTATTAAATATAGTATTCTATATTTTTTGTCATTTTTTCAGGAAGCTTAGCATATTTTCAATATACAAAAAGAATCCTGTGAATTTCTAGCATATGAATTTAAACCTAACACTTTATTTATAAAGTGTTTTTGACTTTGGACAGACTTGCTCGACAAAATAAATTGTCTTTTTAATTTAATATAGGTTTATTGACTCTTCATGAGTTGTTTGTTGATTTAAGATGATTTTTGTTATAGTCTCTTCTAATATTAACGCATATCGTATAATACGTAATAGAGATTGCGGCTCTAATAGTAATAGATTCTATTTTTTAAGCTTTATGAAGGGGTGGATAATTTGGGGAAAACAAGAAATTGTTCTATTAAATTAACGATGCAGGTTAGTGAATGAGGAGACAAAGAAGTTACTATGCTACTGTTCAAATAGTAGTGTTCTTGTAAATTGAGAGTTAAAGGGGAAAACAGAATGCAAGAAAATCGTATCAGGTTGAATGGAGGATTTAATAACGACGTTTTTTATATCAAAGAGAAAGAAAGGGTAGTTAGAATTTCTGAAAAGAGTAAAACAAAAGAGATGGTTTTACAAGAAATAGAGTGGATGAATTTTTTATATGAAAAAGGTGTACTTGTACCTAAGCCAGTAATTCCTTTAGAGTGTGAGGAAGAACGTGTTAAAACATATTTTGAATTTATTAAGGGCAATCAAATTGATGTTACAAATAAATCCCACTGGAATAAAACAACTTTTAAAAAACTTGGTAAAAATTTGGGGAGAATGCATGCACTATCCAAAGATTTTAAATTACAAGCAATACAACGTCCTGAATGGAAAATTAAAAATCCTGATGTCTTTGATATTAGAAGAGATTTAGATCCATGGACTAGGGAGAAATATGAAAAGTTGGTATGCAGTCTAACTTCATATATTATTAGCCCTGATACTTTCGGACTTATTCATAATGACTATCATCTAGGAAACTTCATTATTAATGAGGAAGGATGTATAACTACAATTGACTTTGATGAATGCGCATTTAATTGGTATGCTCAAGATATTGCAGTAGCTTTCTATCATGCTTATTGGCAGCATAGCTCCTTCAACGGCAATACACATTCTTTTTGTGATATATTTATGAGTAATTTTTTTGCAGGATATAAAACAGAAAATCTGCTTCATAAGGATATAATTATACAAATTCCTACTTTCTTAAAAATTAGAGAGATTTATTTGTATCAATTATTCATAAAAAAATGGGATATGAATAATTTAGAAGAATGGCAAAAATACACCTTACATAGTTTAGAAGACAAGATCAAGAATCAAGTACCATATGCAGGTATTAATGATTTTTCTATTTTTTTGTAGGATATTCCCGTCAAGTAACTCCAAAATATACGACAAAAGTTAAATTTGGAGTTATTTGATGCTTACTTCACTTTTCCCCCTTCTCTTTGTCCGGTTTTTAGGGATTACTTTAAATAAATAAGACTCTAAGCAGAAATACCTAGAGTCTTTAAAATCTTTGCCATATACATAATAGCTTCATTTGATGGTTTATTGATTACTGTTACGTTTATTGTAATTGATTTCTTTTCCTCATTGCTGGCAGTACCCTTCTGAATTTGTCTTGTCAGTTAGGTACTTGCAATTACGCACCGTTTTAGGACATAAAACAAGACACCTTATTTAGCGTCCAGTTCTTCTACTCTATTCTCACCCATGATACCAAAAATATAAGACTTTGCTACAGCTTTCCAATTGTCTCTACATTCGGAGATAGTTCTTATTTCACTTGGGAAACGTACTCCATATTGCATGCACATTATTGTTATAAATCCAGCACATTTTATACCGTTACCAACTTCCACAGCGTCCAGCATTTTAGTAAATGTTGTTTTTTCTTCAAAAACAGAACCCCTACTTGCTGTTATTGCTTTTTGTAAATCATATCCCTCATTCCATGCTTTCTGAAGCTGTTCTTTCATGGAAATCCCCCCCAATCTTAATATATTACATTATATAGCATTAGATATAATATAAAAAGAACGCTATTTCTATCGTCCCACTTTATACCGAATTGAGCCTTAGTCATTATTTTACCATTTTTGAATGTTACTTTAGCGTTAGAACCATTCCAACGTTGACCTTCCCACGTATAAAGACTTGTCTTATATCCTCCAGCAGTGGCTTCAGAACAAAGTTCACCGTCGCCACCGATAATTGTAACTATATCATCATAAGACATGCCGTTCTGAATTTGTTCTAGCTTAGCTTTGATAATTCTTCTATTTGAATTAATCATCCTTTTCATACTGAGTACACACCTTCTTTTAAATCATACCATTAGTATTTCCAAGTATTTAAATTTATTTTTTATTTAGTGAAAGACTATTACCTTTTAAATAATTAAGAGATGCGTATTTTTCGGATAGTACGTTAAAACCTAATATAATATATATCTTTTATATAAAAAGAATATAAAGATAAAACTATTATACTTATGAAAAATGGCTTACAAATCCAGCAATAACAGTGTTTTTCAAGTTATAGAACCATAAAAAATCGAAAAAAACATTTATTGGAAGTGAATTTATTGCGTTTTACGTCACTCTAAAAATACAAAATATCATAAAGGTGAATCACTTAACCTACATATAATCGACATCATTTTGATGCATAAAAGTGTATTTAAGATCAATGCTAGTCTAGCTTAAATTAATAACATGATCTCCACATATGCTATAAAATAATCCACATTTTATTAACATTTTGAAGTAATTTATAGACATAATTCAGTAAATTAACATAATTAACAAAAAACATTCTGATTTTAAGTAGATTTATATATAAAACGCTTATAAATGGAGTTTTAAGCTATAATATTGTACACATTTATACAATATTATTAAGATATCCACTGAATTTATATATATATTTACGATTTTTAGTAGATTAAACCCCAACAAAAGAACGAATGTTCATAAAAATTAAAATGAAATTGTGAATTACTGATTATATTTTAGGAATTTTGTATGGAAGTGTATAAAAAAAGAGAGGTATTCTAACTCAAATTTAAGAATCTCTCTCTTTTTTGTATAGATAGTACGAATATAATTTTTAATTTCAGCACGAATAGCCCTCCGTCTTTGATTTTTCAAAAAAGGAGAGCATGTAATTTTACATTGCAGGAAGCAGCTGATCTACCGTGTGTGGTGTTTCACTAGTTTTACGGTAAAAAGCTTCTAAGGATTGAAGAAAATCGATTAAATTAAAGTCTTTTGGAACTTCAATTACGCGGATTTTTTCCTTAGGCAATCTATCTATTTTTTCAATGAACAGTTCGCGAATATCACTTGGAATATGACGTTCTTTATGGCCATGAGATTTTAATAATTCACGAATTTTAATTTCTAATGCAATATATGCGTTTACATTTACTCCTTGCTCAAAAGCATACTTCCTAAATAGAGTTTCTTCTTGATACTGCATATAATTACGATGGTATGCTTCTTCAGTTACAGGAACCGCATATGTAGCATGAAGGAGATCATGCGCTTTACAGAATAACTTCTTAACATTTTGCAATGAATAAATAGCAAAGTGAGTACCAAATTTAAATAACGCATCTTCTTGTTTTTCTTTCGGTACATTATGTGTAATCAGAGAATAAATACCTGTTTTAGCAGCCGTATCTAATACGCGATATTGAGAAGACTGCTTTAATAATTTGCTAAGTGTATAAACAAGATTTTTAGGGAAACCCTCTTGTCTATCAATCATTTCGCGTAATCCACGAATTACTTGGCGGATTTGACGATGACAGGAATGTTTTAAGACATTTACAAATTGGTTTATATCTTTTGTAAATTCTGCAATATTCATTTCAACTAAAGATTCTTCAATGAACTTAGCTTTACGTTTATATGTAAGTCTTGGTGTAAATGGATCGCGATACGCTTCCCCTACTTCCTTATTACACAAGAAATCAGGGTGTACAGATAAATACAGTGTCGTATACTGCTTTTTATTCTTTTTCCCTTTTTCTAATTTGCAAATTTTAAACAAAGAAGATCCAGTAGCAGTTGATTTAGTTGTTAATTCAGCCATTACAGAACGTATCTGATGTGGGTATTTCTTATGTAGGAAGCTATACATACCGCCAAAATGAGTCTGTTGTCCTTGTTCATCCAACTTATAAAGTGAACGTTTCAAAGTAGTTTCTCGTTTTTGCTGCATTGCGATATCAATGAATAGCTTTTTAGCAGCAATGGATAAATCGAAGAACTCTTTTGTAAATACAATTGGACTGATAAACGTGTAAGGATTCGCTTTATTCGTTTCCTTGTTCATAAAATCAGTTAATGTAATTTTATATTTACCACTGTATTCATTTTCAATTTTAATGATGTTGTGTAAGCTAAGCTTTTTCAACGCAACATAGAATTGTGAATGATGAATATGTGCAAATGCTTCTTTATAATTTTTGTAGTCCTCCCAAAGCATGTGAATGGAAACATGAGAAAGTTCACCATAGGTATTACATTTTTTATGTAGAAATAGAAATACTTCTAGATCTGCGTTAGTAATGCCATATAGTTTATGTTTTCTACCATTTGCTTTAGTGAAGAGATTTTTCATTTGAAGTGAAAAAGATGGTTTGGCTTTTTCAACAAACCCTTCTTCGTCTGCGATTCGTTCCTCGTAAGACATTGAATTTACGATATCTTCGAGATATGTATCTTTAAAGCTATAGTATTTGCCTTCTAAAGCTTCCACTAATTTTTGCCACGCTTTAATTGTTACTAATACTGGAGTTGTTGTTTCACCATTTAAACTACGTTTGTTCTTTATAACGAAAGGTTTAGCCATCTTTTTCACCTCCTCTTATTATGAGTTTCAGTTTTTACCTAAATAGGATACAAAAATTCAATTTTGATTATATCAAATCGAATGTTGGTGAAATGTCTCCCTTTAAGAGGAAAATCTAAAATGTGAAACGTCGCTTGAGCCTTAGGCGCACAAGGGATTCAACGTTTCACAAAAAAAAACTTTTGGCCACCATAAAGCTATAAGAGATTTTGAATATGAAACGCGTCTGAAATTAATGAAACAGCCTGTAAACCTTGATATGATAGGTTTTTTAGTACTTTCGGCTAAGAGTTGTTGCCACCATATAGCTATAACGTTTCATGTTTTGAAATGACTAAATAATATGTAGGATTTATTCATAAATGTTATTATATTGCGTTTTCTTGTCACTTTACGTCAAGAAAGTATTGCCATCATATAGCTATATACGTTTCATGTTTTTTAAAAAATGTTGCCATCATATAGCTATGGCGTTTCATGTTTTAAATCAATGTTTCATTGTGCTTGAAATGCACCTAATCCCTTGTTACATATGGATTCATAGGGATTTATTCAAAAAACTTATTGCCATCATATAGCTATAGCATTTCATTAGGATATTGTTATTTTTCTTAAAAGATGGCTTTATATCAATCTTTATCACTAATTTAAATAAAAAAAATTTTTTTATATGAAAAGATCTTAATGTGTTTATGTTTCAAATTTAAAGAGTTGTTGCCACCATAAAGCTATAACGTTTCATGTTTTCAAGAGTTACTGCCACAATGTAGCTATGAAGTTTCATAAAAGTAGAGGTATTCGTACTGATGTATGGAATATCGTTAATTGTTGTTAAAGGAAACCCGGAAATCCATGGGCATTTCTTGTTTAGAACATACTTGCCACCATAAAGCTAAACCGTTTCAAGTTTTTAATAGAAGTTGCCACAATGTGGCTATGGGATTTCAAAAAAGTAAAGGTATTCGTATCGAAGTGTATGAAATATCGTTAATTGTTGTTAAAGGAAACCCGGAAATCCATGGGCATTTCTTGTTCAGAACATACTTGTCACCATAAAGCTAAACCGTTTCAAGTTTTTAATAGAAGTTGCCACAATGTAGCTATGGGATTTCAAAAAAGTAGAGGTATTCGTATCGAAGTGTATGAAATATCGTTAATTCTTATTAACTGGAACCCGGAAATCCATGGGCATTTCTTGTTCAGGACATACTTGTCACCATAAATCTAAACTGTTTCAAGTTTTTAATAGAAGTTGCCACAATGTAGCTATGGGATTTCAAAAAGTAGAGGTATTCGTATCGAAGTGTATGAAATATCGTTAATTCTTATTAACTGGAACCCGGAAATCCATGGGCATTTCTTGTTCAGGACATACTTGTCACCATAAATCTAAACTGTTTCAAGTTTTTAATAGAAGTTGCCACAATGTAGCTATGGGATTTCAAAAAGTAGAGGTATTCGTATCGAAGTGTATGAAATATCGTTAATTCTTATTAACTGGAACCCGGAAATCCATGGGCATTTCTTGTTCAGGACATACTTGTCACCATAAATCTAAACTGTTTCAAGTTTTTAATAGAAGTTGCCACAATGTAGCTATGGGATTTCAAAAAGTAGAGGTATTCGTATCGAAGTGTATGAAATATCGTTAATTCTTGTTAACTGGAACCCGGAAATCCATTGGCGTTTCTTGTTCAGAACAGACTTGTCACCATAAAGCTAAACCGTTTTAAGTTTTTAATAGTACCTACCACAATGCAGCTATGGTGTCTCATAAAAGTAGAGGTATTTGAATCGTTGTATAGAATGGCTTTCAAAGTTTTTTAGATGAAACCTACATTTCAATGATGTTTCTTGTTAAGAAAGTAATTGTTATCATACAGCCATAATGTTTCATTTCATTTGTAAGAAAATGGGTATTCTAGTTTCACTTCAAAAGTACGATTTACATTATTTAATATGAAATGGGTTTCCGGCGCAGAGATTGTGGTGTAAAGTAGTAATTTTACAAATAAGCACAGTTTTATATAATACAAGTACATGGATGTTTTTTTGATAGTACAAATACTGTTAAATAAATCATTTTTCAATATAGATTATTCTGATAACATTTCAAGCTATATACTATGTTGCCACCATATAGCTATGACGTCTCAAGTTCTATAATTTATATTTTTAATTGGTGGTAATTTTGTAAGGAGGTTTTGGAATATGGAGAAAGTATTGGTGTTATTTAGCGATGCCCTTTTACTTGCTGCTCCAATGTATGAAAAGAACACGCAGCTATGGGAAAAGTGGAATAGATATTATGAGGAAGTACAGAAAAATCATGACAAAGTAGTAACTTCAGCTAATATATCCCCTTCTTTTTCAGCTCTTGTCTCTTGGTTAGGTCAGAAACAAGAACAAGGGATTTCATTATTGAATATATACGCAAATCTAGATAAATATAAAATTGAGATTCAAAATGTCCTCGATAAAATAATAGAGCAAGAATTTGGAGGTACGCCTGAAGAAGTTGAAACGACTATAATATCTAATACAACTGATGAAAAGTTAAAAGAGCATTCAATTGAACTACAAGAAGATTACTATCCTGTAAGCAATGATGCGGTATATTATCAACTACGAGATGGTATAGCCAAGAATCACTTTGAAGAAGATGAAGTAGGAGCAGTACCTGTTTTACCATTAGAAACGAAAAATACAAGTGGAGTTGCCCAGCTATCGTCGCACAAGGATGAAGATTTAAGGCTTGTAAACACTAATGAAGCAGAAAGATGGTCAATACTAGTCGATGGTGTTATTAGCAACATGGATGATCTTACTGCAGACTGTCTAGATACAATTACAATACAGTGGTTGAATCAAGCGAAATCTCCAGATGATTTTATTGATTTCAGCTATGAAAATGTCCTAGATATGTGTAATATACCAAAAGCATCAGCAAACGGTATAGAGTATTATCGCGCAGAAGATAAAATTAAAATTGCACAACGTATAGCTGCCTTGGCAAGTATCTTTATTTATTTAAATGATGATAATGAGGTCGTAGTTTTAAATGATCGTGCAGAAACTGGTGAGCAATTTGAAATGAAACGTGAAATAATTAAAAGACTGTTTGTTTTAGATTCTGTAGTTCTTTGGAGAGATAAAAATACCAATGATTATGTAGGTATTGAATCTTGTAGAATAAAGCCGGGTAGCTTTTTATCAATGTATTTATACGGATCTAGTAGCACAACAGCGTTACTATCAAAAAAAGCATTGGAGTATAATAGTTATCGACACAAGTTCCATAAGCGACTAATTCGCTACTTATCTTGGCAGTGGAGAATTCGACAACAGTACAGTAATTTAAAAAGACCATATTCAATTGGTGGAGAAAAAGGACTATTGTCTGTTATGGGGATTAATATAGCTAAGGGACGCCCGCACCGTATTCGTGAGCAATTAGAAAATGTATTAATAGATTTAGAAAAAGAAAAGGTTATTTCACATTGGGAGTACGCTGAGGAAATTGATGAATCAAGAATTGGAGAACGGAATTGGTTTAAGAATTATTACTCAAAATTAGGAATCATCATTTTACCACCAAAAGAGTTAATGGATAATATCGGGAGTTTGGCAAAGAAAAAGGTAACTGCTACTCCGGATATGCAAGAAAATAATTTGATTACAAATACGATAGCTCAAAGTACAGTAAGTACTGAGGAGCTAATTAGAGAGAAAATTATGCACCAACATATGTATCAAAATAGAACGATGCGCGAAATAGCAGATGAGTTAGGTTTATCCCCTGCTACACTATCAAGATTCTGTAATAAGAAAATGAAACGCATCTCAAACAGTGTTAATGATAAATTAACCAAATGGTATGAAAGACAAATGATAATCGAGTCTATGTAAGCAAAAAAGAGGAAACCACTTTGAAAATGGTTTCCTCTTTTTTAGGGCTTGTTCGATAATTCTATTTATAAAAATTCGCTCCTTTTTATTGACGGAAAATTCAAACTCGTTATATAATTTTTGGTATTACCAATATATTTAACATGTATTACCACAAAATAAAGGGGAAGATGGCTTGAAAGAAAAGGAACGCTCCTCAGATAAAATTGAGAATGAATTAATTAGATCCATATTGGCGGGTGTTTATTCTGTAGGAAGTACTTTACCGCCGGAAAGAGAGCTTGCGAAAAAATTTGGTGTTGGTCGCCCAACTATTCGTGAGGCGCTTCAACGTTTAGGAAGGAGTGGATGGATAACCGGGAGAAAAGGAATGCCATCGATTATTAATGATTATTGGAGCAATGGTAATCTAACGACACTTATTAATATGGTTGAGAATCATCATACCATTACAGATGAATTTATTATGTATTTATTAGAATTTAGAAGTTCGTTGACTCCGACTTATATTCGTAATGCTGTTACGTTTAATCAACCTAAAGTGGTTGCTCTCCTTGCTAATCTAGAGCAACTTGAAGATAGTGCAGAAAGCTATGCAGCATTTGATTGGGATTTGCAAAAAAGGTGTGCTGGGCTTGCTGCCAATCCGATTTTTCTACTCATTTTAAATAGCTTCGATTCTATTTATGTAGATATGGCAAAAAGGTACTTTTCTGTAAAAGAGCATCGTGAGTTATCCTTCAACTATTATCAGGACTTATTAAAAGCTGCATTAAAGGGAGATGCAATTGAAGCAGAAAGATTGTGTAAGACAACATTGGAGAAAAGCTTGGCTCTCTGGAAAGATAGAAAAAAATAAAGAAAGCTGGAGGCGTGATAAATGAAACTAAAATATTTTAAAGAATATTTTTCCTATCCTGATATTTTGATCATGAGCTGTCTTTTCCTCACTAGCTTTGGATTTATGATTTTACATTTAACCTCTATCGGAAGTTGGGGTGCCTTTATTTTTGGAATGATTATGTATTCCTTAGCTGAGTATGCTACTCACAGGTTTATTTTTCATCTAAAGCCACCAAAGAATGCATTTTTATTAAAAATGCTTAAGCGTCTACATTATGACCACCATACAAATCCGAATGAATTACATTTATTATTTTTACCCTTATGGTATAGTGTGCCAAACATTGCAATTTCAGGAGCAATTTTTTATTTTCTTTCATCCAGCTTTGTCATGACAAACGCATTTATTGCAGGTATTATGCTCTTTTTATTATTTTATGAGTGGAAGCATTATATTGCGCATCGCCCCCTTCAACCAATATCACCATGGGGACGATGGATGAAAAAAGTTCATTTATGGCATCACTTTAAAAATGAAAATTACTGGTATGGTGTTACGAATCCAGCCTTTGATTTTCTCATGGGCACCTTTAAGGACCAAAAGGATGTTGCCCAAAGTAAAACTGCTAAAAACCTAGAAAAACGTGGTGACCAGAAAATAGAATTATAAAAAACAATCCATTGTCATCATCCTGGAAATGTCGAATGAATTTTGCAGCTTCGACATTTCTCAGGGAGTGACAGGCATTTTTTCCTATTGAATAGTAAGCATGGTGATAGATTGCATAAGGCTCGCTTTAAAGTTTTTCTTACCGAAAAATGTACCAGCTTTTTTCTCTATTCCTCTTAGCATTGCTTCATTTTTCACGAAGTGTTTCGCAGATGCTATCTAAAATCTGTATCGCGTTTGCCCCAGTGATTTCTTTAGCGACTCGTTCCAGAAGAATCTTCGTATCAAAAGAAAATTTTCGCGCAAAGCTATGGCACCTGAAAATATTATTGCGGAGAAACTCGGAATATTTAGGCGTGAAAGCACGACGAATACAGCCCCTCATCATCTCTTTCATCTAGATACCTTTTTAACCAAATGGTGCAACGTTTTCATGTTTTTAATCGTGGACTTGCATACTAAAAAAATAAATGCCCCTATTCGTTTTAAAGATATATTCCTCATAACAGCATGCATAATAATCTTCTGTTTTTAATTTAACCCAATAAACTTCTTCAAGTTCTTGTTCGAATTCATTCAATAACTGTTCTATTATATATTCCTTCGCTGTCAATCCATGTAAATCATATCCATTTGGTATTGTTCCAAACCAAGCTGTCTCCCCATCAGGGTATTGACAAATAAGGAAATCTTTTTCCCATTCTTTCAACTGTATGAGTTCTATTGTGTCATTATTAGTAGCATGTGTAGCCATTTTTGCAAGCTTATATATACTTTCCTGTGTATTTTCTGATAAAAGAGTAAGCTCATAATAATTACTCACATGTAGTTCCGCATTAGCTTTAGCAAAATCGCTTAAAACTTTATTTATTATTTTCATATTTAAATCCCCCTCTTCCTCTTTCTTGTCAGGATATACATCAAATCCAAGTTCTTGATCAGAATTAACTGTCATTTATGTATCTATTGCTTTGTTAAGTGGATAGCTGTTTTACAGTGATATGTATAATTCAATTAGTAAATCTATACTTAAATAAAATTATAATAAATTTAGTTGAATTTATTAATATTATGACCCTACATGTTAATTATAAAGATAGTGTACATATGAGATTAACAAGTGAATGTGTAGAACCTAACACTAGAGATACTGAATTTGTAAGTATGTAAGGTAATAACAAATAAGAGAACTTATTTCATGACATTGACAGAGCTTCTTTATCAATAGATATAAATGGTAGAAAAAATGAATAGTAAGTTCATATCAAACCATTTGATATGAAAAGAGCAATGCTTTTTTTATTATATACACCCTTTACATGCACATCTTATATATAAGGTTTATATATAAGATGTGCAGAAATAGAATGTGTTAAATATGTTAATGTGAAATTGATATAGTAACTATAAAACCTTTGTTTTTAAAGGTTTATATATACATCCTATAAATAGGGCTTATAAATACAGTTTATAAATAAAGCGTATGGATACTTTGTGAAGTTTTTTAACTTGAAATGTTTGTAATTTGATGTTTTTTATAAAGGATTATTTAAAAGAATGTCAAATTAAATAATGAATTTATAGTTTTATAAATGATATTGTTAATTACATGAAACTTATAATTGACATATACAACATACATCGTACATATACGTCGTATAAATTTGTGTTTATATATCAACATCTCAGCCTAATTTAATACTTACACGCTTTATATGTAAGTGCTGTATATAATGACTTGATATACGCTTTATAATAATGTAATATATTCGTAGGAATAATTAACCAACGTTTTAAGGGGGAGGCAACTTGAACGAGGTATTGAGCGAAAAATATAAAGTAATTAAATTTCCTGATGAAGTTGTGAACATGTTTGCAGACATTCTTGAAGAAGACGAAATACTTTATAATGTATTTCATTACATAGGATCTGAGGTAAATAAACAATACCAAGAGACAAAATATATGAGAGGCATCTCAATAAATGAAATAGTAGGTAATGTTGTAATTGATAGGAGAGTTAAGAAATTAAAGGGAAAATCGTACTCATTAGAGGTTGAACGAACCAATATATCAAGAAGATCAGCTGAAGTAAGTGTTAGTACATTATCTTCAATGTCATTAATAACTGAAAAGATTATGCATCCTTATAAATTTTTAATCTCAACAATTAGAGGACAACAGGTGTTAATTGAACTCGGAAGACGTAAACAAACCAATGGATAAGAAAAAGGAGAGATAAAATAATGGCGAAGAACTTTCTGAAAAACGAAGTAGCAGTAAAAATGACAATGGTTGGTTTTGGTCAGGCTGGAACTAGAATGGTAGATAAATTTGCTGAATATAAGCATACGGATGGAACATCTGTGTACAACTGCCTTGCCCTAAATAGTAACGATGGTGATTTAGCCGAATTAAAAAATGTGCCTACAAGTAATCAAGTATCACTAAAATTAGGCGGACTAGGGAAGAATCCAGAACGTGCTGTAAAAATACTAGAATCAAATGATGAAGCGAAAGAAAAGTTAAAAGAATTCATCACAGAGCGTGTAAGACCAACAGATGAATTGGTTCTATTTTTTGCTGGCTTAGGCGGTGGAACGGGTACTTCTACAATTATTAAAGCAATTGAAGAATTCTCCGCTTTTCATAATAAGCCTGTCATCGCTGAAGAACTTAAAAGTATGGCAATGAAAATTCCTAGAGAGGAATTAATAGCAAATCAACAAAAGTATGCAAAAATTGCATTTAGTAATGCAATTGAGCGTAAAGATTTTATTAAAATGGGTATTGTTGTGACACTCCCTGTAAGAGCCGATGGCCCTGATGTACTAAGACAAGTAAATAAATTCTCTCAAGAGATTTGGAAGTTAGCAAATGACCCAGCAAAAGGTGTTGCATTCGTTGTTTTCGCAGATAACCAACATTTCTATGATGAATTTAAGGGATTAAACGAAAATGAGAAAAAAGGTATTGCTAATTCACGAGACTATGCAAATCAGCGCATTGGTGAAATCATCCATGAATTAAATACAGCTTCTAATGGCGCAGGAACATCTGTTATTTTAGACTCACAGGACTTTAAACGTATTTTATTAGAGAAAACTGGTTGTCTAGTTATTAATAAAATCTCTCGCAATATGAATCAAATAGAAAATAGTAAAGAAATAGTAGATATGTTCTCAGAATCGTTGAAAGGAAGCTCTTTCCACCATCCTATAGAGTTAATGAAAAAGAACGATGATGGTGAGCTAGAGGCTTCTAAGGTGCATCATTTTGGAATGCTTGCAATTCTAGATGAACAAAAGAATATTGATGATTCATTTATGGATGATGCAAAAGTAGAGGTTACAAATACATTACCAATCAACGGTACGGTATTCAATGGGTATTTAATTAGTAAAAATGATTTTATGGGCAGTGTTTACACGTTCTATAAAACTGATGCATTACCATCTCGTTTGTCCAAAGGATTAGTTGAAGAATTCAATGAATTTAAAGAGAAGCAAAACCAAATTCAGTTTAAAAAATCCCAAATTAGTACAATTGAAATGCAAGATCAAGATGATGATTTCAGTATTAATTTCGGTGATTACATCGATATGGGAACAAGTAATGAGGAGCCATCAGCAGATGCTGAGAATGATGAAGAATTAGCTGCATTTATGGATCCAGATAAAATGTTTGGTACATCAAAATAATAAAAAAGAGGCCTGGGAATGTCCCGGGCCTCTTTTTTATTCTGATGCCATAATAGATTTCATATACTCTATCATATTTTCGTTTAAATAATTCTCTATAAATAGGTGTTTTTTTGCTAAATCTTCCTCTTTTTTAAACCAACCAACTTTTTTCACACGCTCTTCCTCAGGTTTTTCATTCCAGAGTTTTTCAGCTTGTCTTCTTAACTCTTTACGGGCTCTATGTTCAATTATTATGTTATCCATTCTTTCTTGTCTTTGGCGTTCTTTCATAGCAACTGGATCTTCAGGCTGAGGTAATGCTTTTAATACATTTTCAAATTTCTCTTGAAATTCTATTTCGATGTTTTGTAAATGTGCTTGGACTTTTTGTTCCACCAATTTTTCAATTGTCTCAGCCGCGTCCTGAAAATCAATTTGAGATAATATTTCGTTAGAGTGATTTTCAGGAGATACTGGCCTTAGTTCGAATTGATGTGGTAAAAGTTCGATTATGGCATCTAAAGACCACTTTTCATCCCTTTTCTGCTTTATGAAAAGAGCTATATTTAAATCTAATGAATTATATAGCTTTTCATTTGTATTATTGGTTCTAAGAGTCCCGTGCAATCCCTTCTCTTCTAACGTATTAAACCAATTATAAACAGTATTATGGTGTCTACCTACTAACTTAGAAAACTCTGTTATTCGCCAGGCTTTTTCAAAAGCGTCTTCGTGTAATGAGTTCTCATCATCTACCATGGTTTGTTCGGATTGATTTTCCTGTTTAATCATAGTATTACCTCCTTAACAGTATGTAATTGTGCTGATAAATGACATTAACATGAAATATGAGATTGATATGTTAAGTGTTTTTCGACGATATTAATAGGAATCCCTTCCTTATCTGATATTAACATGAAAGATGACATTAACATGTTGAATCCGAAGTGTTAACAGCACATTAACAAAGCGGCGTTTACTCTCGCTAAATGGCAATGTTTTGTTAACTGGGACTTAAAATGCATCAATGTTATATAGGATTAATGAAGTAACTTTTGTCTTCATATCCTTATAAATTGTTGCTATGAGATTGACAGTTTTATTCACATACTATTAATGATAAGTAAATATAACCGATTTGTAAATAAATTATGAGGATATAGCATTGAACTTTCAAAAATAATAGGTATAAATATGATAAAAAGAGTCCATATTATTAATAATTGTAGTATTAGCCTCTTCCATTGATAACACTTGAGAATATAGAACGGATATCTATGTGGCTAATAGAGTGTATTGTCTCTTTTTAACTGATTCTAAGACTAGTAAAGTAATTTTCGGTAATAACTATTATAGGTTTATATGAACGTTAACTACTAATAGTTAGTTGAGCTATCGGCTATTCAAGGTACTATTCACTTCGTTGCTGAATAGCTGCAGTACTTAGTATATAAGTGTTTTAATAGATTCTTGGTATAGTAATGCTTTCATTAATAAAAATCCCCATCTATTGATGTTTTGTTAATGTCTTGTTATCAAAAGAATTAAGACTAGTTGATATAAGATTAACAAATATGTTATTCGAGACATTAACATGTTAATGTTCTTTGATATGTTAATGTGCATTTCTGGTATGTGTGCAAATTTGGTTCCGCACACTGTCAATCTCATGTCAATACTTATAGGGAGAATTTCTTCATTTAAAGTATAGATCCTTCAATTATATGCCCAAGAGTAGATTTAAAATTTCTAAGTCGTATATTATAAAGTAATTTTGCTCATATCAATGTATTATTCTATTGAATTGAATTCACCATAATGGATAAAACTTTGATTGATAGTCTATATTTCTTAATAATTTTCCAATCGGAACTTCTAGTGATTTATAAAGTACGATTCTTAACTAATGTGGATTTCCACATTTCAATTCTCGTCCTAATAAAGCCATAGTTTTATAGATGTGTTGTTAATGTCTTGTTTTCATTACTATCGAATATAGTTGACATGAGATTAACATTCATATTCTTTTAATGGTTAACATGTTAATGCTTGTTGATATGTCAATCTCATTCCTGTTATGTATTCCAATTTTACTTTGCGAAATGTTAATCTTATATCAACACCCTGTATGGAGAATATCTTTGTAAGGAGTGCTAAATTTTGAATTGTATATCTAAAATCGGATTGGGAATCTATAAGTTACATGTTACAAAAAACTATTTATTGCAATTCCCGTTCTAACAAACCATAGGTTTATCCATGTATTGTTAGTTTCTTGTTAACGCTAATATCAAGGGGGTTGAAATGAAGTTGACATTTTTATTCTTTTTAAGGTTAACATGTTAATGCCTGTTGATATGTTAATCTCAATTCAGATCTGCATTTTGATCCTATTTTGCAAAATGTTAATCTTATGTTGATATCCTTCGAGAAGAATCTTTTATAAGGAGTACTAATTCTTTAATATTTATACCGACTCCGCAACTTCTTAGAGTAACAGTATCAGTATGTCCAAGATTTAGAGATTACTTACACATATTTTGAATTTTTTGCACCTGAACCGATTATATTTTTTGTAGGATTTTTTGCTTTTTTGTCGAATACACTTAATGCAAGGAGGGACATTACATGATTATTAAAGACTATTTCATCAATCTATCTATTTTTTCTTTATTAGTTAGCGCAGCAATATTTATTCAAGTATTTACAATTAATTCCAGGCGATATTTCGAAAAATTCTATGGAGGGATTATCGCAGTTACTTTGATGTTCTTTTCTTTTCCGTACATGGGATTTTCCTACGATCTTCGAGTTGTTCCTCTTATTCTATCTTTTATTTACTTTGGTCGCACTGCTGGTTGGATTACGTTAATTAGCATTATTATAATGCGCATCTTTTACATTGGAGGGTATTGGGAGCCTCCTGTGATTGCTTATTTAGGTATGAGTATACTATTTGCTACTTTTAAAACATATTTTAAAAACCTTCATCCTTTTAAAAGTGCATCTTTATATTATTTTGTTTTTGCCGGAATAAAGTGGTTAATTGGTGTGTTCTTTAATACTACATTGCTTTACACTCAAGGCTTATTATATATAGCTTTAGGACTTTTAATCGGGTTATTTCTTATGGAAGCTTACCAGAGATTGTATTATTTAACACAGGACTTATCTAAAATGAATCAAGAATTAAAAAAATCGAAGCAAGAACTCACAGATACCGTACATGAGCTTCAAGGGGGGATTTTTAAATTTAAAAAAGTGGATAAGCACTTTATACACACTTTGTGTGATGGACAGTTTTATTATCAAAACGGAATTTATCCTGAACGGGTGGTAGGAAAAAGCTTACGTACCATTGATGCTTCTATTATTCCACCCCATTTAGTTCCACAATTAATGAAGTATTATTTTCAGGCTTGGGAAGGGAAAGAAATTATATTCGAATTACCTTGGCCGAATGATAAAACTATTATTCTTATTGCGCTTAGGCCGATTAAACGAAATGGTCAAGTTATTGAAGTTGTTGGTTCTACAGTCGATATAACCGAAAGGAAAAAGGTAGAATCAGAATTAAGAGCTACCAAAGAATTACTGGAATCATTTATAAAGCATAATGTAGATGCTATTACCATATCTGATCGAGAAGGGCATATTTTACAAGCCAATAAAGCTTATGAAAAGATATTTGGGTGGTCATCACAAGAAATCATAGGTAAGAGATTACCTTGTGTACCAGGGTTCTTAATGGATGAATCGCTTAAAAATATTCAGAAAATTCTAACGGGAGAATCCGTAGTTACTAGATTAGAAACTGTTAGACAACGTAACGATGGAAGTCTTCTTGATGTTAGTCTGACAGTTTCTCCTATACTAGATGTAAGGGCTAATGTGATAGCTTTATCAGCAATATGTAGAGACATTTCTGAAAGAAAACAAGCAGAAAGAGAACGGCATAGATTACACCAACAATTAAGAGATAGTGAGATGAAGTACCGTGCACTAATCGAACAAGCAACTGACGCAGTATATGTAGTAGAGCTGAATGAAGATTATGTTCCAAGTCGATTTGTTGAGGTAAACCCTGTGGGGTGTAAAAGATTTGGATGTAGTAGAGAAGAGCTGCTCTCTTTACCATTTCCAAATGTAGTACCACAAGATTCTCCAATGATTATAAGGTTGTTAGAAAAAATTAGAGAGGGACAAACTTCCTTCACTTTGCAAGATGAATATGTCTTTCCAACAGGAAAAGTAATAACAACTGAGTTTAGTGTTCGTATTTTTAACTTAAATGGTAAAAAAGTTTTCCTTAGCATTTCTCGTGATATCACTGAACGGTTAAAAACAGAAGAATTATTACGGAAATCTGAAAAACTTGCTGTCGTAGGACAATTAGCGACTGCGATGGCTCATGAAATTAATAATCCATTAACCGCAATGAAAGGGTTTATGCAATTACTAAAATCAACGGAAAATGAGAATAATCAGGGGTATATAAATATAGTATCATCAGAGATTGAGCGTATAGAAAGTATTACAAATGAATTTATGGCGGTAGCCAAACCACAGGTGGTTAAGATACAACCTAATGATATTAGTGTGCTAATGGATCAAGTTTTAATACTACTACAACCTCAAGCATTGATGAATAATATACAAATTAGAACAGATTTTATACCTGGTATTCCATTAATCCCATGTGAGGGAAATCAATTAAAACAAGTATTTGTTAATATTTTGAAAAATGCAATTGAATCCATGCCAACGGGAGGGGAAATTCTGATTCAAATTGATAAACTTGAAAATGATCAAATAAGCATTCGTTTTATCGATCAAGGATGCGGGATTCCAAAAGAACGTATACCATATCTCGGAGAACCTTTTTATAGTATTAAGGAAGATGGGATTGGCCTAGGGTTAATGATCTGTTATAAAATTCTCGAAACACATCAGGGAAAGGTATTTATTGAGAGTGAAGTGAATAAGGGAACTATAGTTGAAGTCACTCTCCCTATTTGTACACTTCAAAATTAATACATTCTTTTACTGAAATTTTGTTAGAAACTATAGAATGGAATTGTGGATGAACATGAGTAAAAAATTAGTGAAATTCTCTATTTGTATTAGGAAGTGCCATGTTACTAACACTAGGTGCTTATGTATATGAAATTATGGATTACGGAACACCAGGTGAATTTAGTAAAGAAGCGTGGCCAAAGACTAAAAAAACAGCTAAACAAGCAACTATTGATCATTTTAAAGCAGAAACAGATTTCTTCTACTGTAAACACTTTAGAAGATTATCGAGTTAAGGACACATCTAAAAACTAAATCTATTGTTAGTGAGCAGTTAGCTTTTTAGCTAGCTGCTTTTTTGATGTTTCATATACAAATTATATAGCCTTACAAAACTCTGTAAGTGTTTTGTAATATTTACGAGAGATTTTTTTAACAGTTATGAGAGAGAAATGAAAGATTTGTTATATATGATGAAATTAATCTTACCAAGGAGGAAAAATAACAATGAAAAAATTGAAGCCAGCACTTAGTGTATTAGGTAGTGTATCGATGGCACTGACTTTAGCATCTCCTGCTTTAGCAGATGTAAAACAGCCGAATCCAGGAAGTACAGTTGAAATATTCAAAGAGAATGCAAATGCAAAAAAAGAAGATAAGAATTTCACGCTCGGATCTGATGGGGAAATAGGTTCGCTCATTACACAAAACATTGAAATGGCAAACAATGATTGGGACAAAGATGGTATTTTTAACGACTTAGAGATTAATGGATATAAAATTGAATTCAATTCACAAACTGGGAAAAATGAAGCGAAAGCATGGGATCCTGAGAAGGATAAAGGGAAACCAAAATTTATATCGAATCCTATGAATGCAAATACGGATGGTGACCCTTTTACTGATATGTATGAGGTCGAGAATTATAACAATGATTCTGATACTAATTTCAATCCGATAGTTGCCAATATGCCAAATTTACAAATTGGTGTCAAACGAATTGAAGTAATTCCTATTGCAACCATTACGGATAATAATGGTGGATCAGTTAGCAGAGGATGGGAAAAAAGCGTATCTACACAACATTCATTTAATGTAGGTCTAAGTGGTTCAGGTGGTGTAGAAGGCTCAGCAGCCGGTCCTGTTCCTTCCGGAAGTGTTTCAGCAAACGTGGGATACGGATATTCAAAAACAACTACTGAAACGGAGAGTTATACAAATAATTTTGATTGGTCTACCGCAACAACTGTGGATACAGCGAACGCAGCAAAAGTACGGGTACATCTGGAATATAAGAATGTAGGCACAGCATCCGCTGAAAATGTTTCGCCTCATTTTAATATGCGTTTAGGAAACAAAATTATTAATACCGTAAAGGCAACACAAGATCGTTATAAGGCAAACTATTTAAGTACAGAAAAAGGTGGACGGAATAAAACAGAAGTAGTAATTGACAGTTTAGAGGGACAAGCAGATGCGAATATTGTCTTATCATTGGATGAATTGAAAGCTGTTGAACAAGGGGAAATTCTTTCGATTGAAGTTTTACCTACAAGTACAATGGATTTATCCATCGAAAAAGGTGAAGAAGTTATGCATTTGGGGGATTCAGGGAGATATGAATCTAGAGTAAATGCAGCTACAGAACAATTAGAAACAGATATGGGGAATATACCAAAGTTTAGGGTGTATACTCCTAAAGACAAATCCCTTGCTGATAAGCCAGTTTTATCCTATAATGAAGTTTTTCAACATATTAATATAGATACGAATAAAGTAAAGCATATTGTAAACAAGGCAAAAAGTAATAATCAAGTATCAGTGGTTTCAGATAATAATGGAACTGATGCATTGAACGCTTTAAAAGCGGGGCAGGGAGATCGCGGTTATTTACATAAAGACTCTGTACACGGTGCCTTTGCAAAACTACAGCAACCAACATTAGTAGAAGGTAGCTATGATCCTGTTACACAAAAGATTCGGGCATCAATCTTACCTGGTTTATTTGGGGTGAGCAACGAAATCTCTGCTACTTATAGGACAAAATGGAGTGGTCCCTCAAAAAAAGTAACACTAGTTAAACGCGAGAATGGATATACATATGAGTCTAGAGAAAATATACACCCTATTAAATCTGAAATTGCAGCGGACAGAAAAGTTAGATTTGATATCAATGACGCACACAATCTAACGCCTACACAAAATATTGATGCCGAAATTAAAGCTAATAAAGAATTTGAAGATTATGTAGTAGATAATTCAGGTGAATTTGTTACAGAAGGAGTTCCATATACTGTAGCTTCATATGGAAATACAACTTATTGGGGAAGTCATCACGCCGGGAATAAATGGGAGTATCTTTGGGCTGAGAAATCTAACGATGAAAAAGTGAATGTAATTATTGAAAGAGTAGGTCAACCTAAACCTGGAAAACCAATTAAAAAGGATGAAGAGGTATTAATTAAATTCCAGAATCCTATTTATTCAGATTATGCATATTTAAAGCTTCAAGATAGTTATATCCATTTAGATCAAAAACAGAACGCAAGTACTTTTAAATTTAATCATGCATACCCAAAGAACTTCACTGGATACCATAAGCAATGGAACATACTATCTAATGGTAACAAGTTAAAGGTAGGATATTTAATTGATTATATGAAATATGGCAATGGAGAGAATGGGACTGATACTATAGCATGGAATCTATCAAGAGTTCAGTAATAGGTAACAGTTCTGTTGCTAAGTTTGAAAAAAGAACCGATAATGAACTGGATCCGAAAAATTAGATGCAAAAATTTAGGATACTAATAGGGAATGAGTTCGATGTTGAATCGGACTCATTCCTTTTAATTTATTTCGTTTAGATACTACTATTTTAATTGTTTATCTAGTCATATAAGTAATCAAATGTTAAGATTACTATCTGTATTACATAAATATTTTTCTGAATTTTCATTCGTTTCGAGACCGAGATGTGGAATTCTGATTTATTGATGCGATCAGATTTTATATCTTTACCTATAAAGATATATTTATTGAATTACAGAAAAATAGAATTTTTTTGTTATTGGTGAAAAAGAAGTGAGGATAGTATATGAAGAAAAGAATTTTAATCGTAGAAGATGAAGCAAATATTCGAGAAGTATGCAAACGGTATTTAGAAAGAGAAGAATATGAGGTATATACCGCTGTAAATGGCAAAGAAGGTTGGGATTTATTTCTTACACATCAACCAGATTTAATTATATTAGATTTGATGATGCCAAAAAAAGATGGATGGGAATTATGCGAGGAAATTCGTCAACAATCAACTGTCCCTATTATTATGTTAACTGCTAAGGGAGAGGAAAGGGATCGAATTTTAGGCTTAACAATAGGGGCAGATGATTATGTAACAAAGCCATTTTCCCCTCGTGAATTAGTATTAAGGATCCAAATTATACTTAGAAGAGGAAGCCAGGTACCGATACAAGCGAAAGAATCTCTATTGGAAGTGATAGAATTTCCAGATTTAAAAATATATCCAAAGACAAGATATGTACTTGTTTGTGATAAGGAAGTGGAGTTAACAGTGAAAGAGTTTGAGGTACTTTATCTCATGGCAAAGCATCCAAAACAAGTATTTTCTCGCTCGCAGCTTCTTGAACTAATTTGGGATTTTGGGCATGAAGGTGCATCAAACACAGTTACCGTGCTAGTGAGTCGTTTACGTGAAAAGCTCGAGAAGCATACAATAAAGAATCGTTGGATTCATACGGTTTGGGGTATAGGATATCGCTTTGAGCCAAATGGAGGAAATGAAGCATGAGATTACGTATTCAATTGTTACTCATGAATTTATTAAGTACCAGTATTATGGTAATTGCTATATGGTATAGTGAGACGAAAATGTTACTTGAACCGGAACAAACGCGGTTATTAACAGTGATCGCATTTGTGGCATTTATTATTTCAACGTTTATTTTTTGGTTAATGACACGTCCTATCATGAGATCTATACAAAATTTAATAAAATTGACGAAACAATTTAGTGATAGACACTTTGAAACGATGTATATAATTGGGCAAGAACCACGGGAGTTTAAAGAATTAGCAACAGCCTTTCAACAGATGGCAAAAAAATTAGAAGAGGGGTTTACTAAGTTAGAGGAACAGGAAAAATCCCGTAAGGAGCTAATTACCAATATCTCACACGACTTACGAACACCTATGGCTAGCATGCAATTGATGATAGAAGCATTACAAGATAACCTGATTGAAGATCCTGAAATGAAAAAGCAATACTTAGCGACGATTTTAAAAGAAATAGAAAGATTAAGTGGATTAATTAACGACTTATTTGATCTTTCAAAGTTAGAGTTTGAGCAAGTAGATTTTCACCCAAGTTTCACACATTTAGATACAGTCTTATTAGATGTATTAGAGTCACATTCTGTCTTATTAGGAGACAAAACAATCCATGTGCAATTAGATGTTCCAGATACATTACCTCGACTTTTGATTATGCCTTGTAAAATAGAAAGGGTCATAGGTAATTTATTACATAATGCAATTCGATATTCTCCTGTATCTGGAACAATTGAATTGACTGTAGAGGAAAATAAACAAACTAAGCAGGTCCAATTCACTTTGCGAGATGAAGGGATGGGGATTTCTCCAAATGATCAATTACGCGTATTTGAACGTTTTTTTAGAACAGATCGATCAAGAAGTTCGCAATCTGGAGGATCCGGACTTGGATTAGCTATTGCAAAATCATTGATTGAAATGCACAAAGGGGAAATTGGTGTGAGGAATCGCGCAGATGGTAAGCAAGGAAGTGAATTTTGGTTTACTCTTCCCATCACATCAGAAAAAAATAAGACGGCTGAAAGACTTTTGTAACATTTACGTTAGAAAAATGAAAGACCTTCTTGTTAACATACTACTACACAGTATGTTACAGGAGGTTTTTTACTTTATGAAAAGACAATATGTATGGTTTATAGGTGGTTTGATAATTGTATTGGGGATTTTATGGTCATTGTTCCGACCAGAGAAATTATTTATTGATAACCACGTCAATGAAGCATTGCCACAAACAGAGGTACAATCAGCTGAAGTAAAGCAACAAAGTGATCGAGTAATAAGCGAAGGGCAGTTTCAAAACGGTGTCCATGAAACAACTGGAACGGCAAAAATTCATCAATTAGCGGATGGAAAACGTGTTTTACGACTTTCTGATTTTGCAACATCTAATGGGCCAGATGTACGAGTTGTATTAGTTCCTACAAATCGTTTGAAAAATAATGAAGACGTGAAAAACTATCAGTATATTGAATTAGGAAAATTAAAGGGAAATAAAGGAGACCAAAACTACGAAATTCCTGAAGGGGTAGATGTAAGTGTATATGGTTCGGTTTCTGTTTGGTGTAAGAGGTTTAATGAAAACTTTGGTGCGGTTTATTTTAATAGTTAAATATGCACTTAAAAATTTTCCTCTTATTCAAAGGAGAGGTTCATATGGGGTATGGTGGTAGTTGCGACGGAGGTTGTGGATACGGTGGCGGATTCGCCTTACTGGTCGTGCTCTTTATCTTATTAATCATAGTTGGAGCTAACTGCAGCAGATTTAGTTGCTAAGAAGGGCACTCATAAGAGTGTCTTTTTTATATTTCTTAATTCGTGCACAAATAATTTTAAGAGTATGCCAGGAAATCTTTGATTTATCAAGAAAAATTAAATTTAAAATGCATTATATACAGAAGCCACTTGAGGGGAGGAATGTTTAATTACAAAACGTATCCTTTAGTAAGGGGGAGATTTTAGTAAAAGTTGAATGATACAATGGTTACTACATTTTTAAGTAGGAAGGAAAGAACATGAAATTTTTATCTCGTTTTGGCCGACATTTCCAACGTTTACAGTGGAAACTGACTTTATTTTATGTATTAACAACCATTGGGGTACTATTGACACTTGAAGTGATGGGATTTCTTATATCACTTAGTTTAGTGAAATATAATGCGGATCGAATGTTTGAACAACAGATAAGTATACAAGCTCAAAATATATCTTCTAACTTTAACGGAACATTTATTAATCAAAATCAACTGAAGAAAGCATTAGATGATTGGCCCATTGAAGTAGGAACTGAATTCGATGGATTTTCTGTGGTCATTGATTCTAATCGTAATATACTTGCAAGTGCTGGAGAAGATGTGCCGCAGTTTATTGATTATAAAGCGGAATTTCCTGCGAAAGTTTCTCGGCATATATATACAGCGTTGTCACTGAAACCATCTGAAGCGCGTAAATTTAAAACATATAGTTACTATAAGGATGAGATTTTATATATTGTTGCTCCATTAGCAAATGAGAAGGATGTACGTGGGGTATTAGTGGTTAAAGCAAAAAACATACATTTTTCACTCAGTAATTTTTGGGAGGCTACTTTTCAGTTTTTTGGATTTAGTATGTTGGCTTTCCTTATTGGTGCAGCAATTGTTGGTATTACTTTTGGAATTATAACGTCTCGAAGTCTCGTTCGTCGTATTCGAAAGATATTAACTTCTACAGACCAATGGAGTCATGGAAACTTCACAACATTTGTACAAGATCCTTCAAAGGATGAATTGGGGCAGTTGGCACGTAGGCTGAATCAGATGGCGAAACAACTACGCACCTTGTTTAAAATCCGTCAAGATTTAGCAACACTAGAGGAACGAAATCGATTAGCCCGTGAGCTACATGATAGTATTAAGCAGCAATTATTTGCTACATCAATCTGGCTGAACACTACCAAATCCCTTATCGGAAAAGACGAAGGCAAAGCTAAAGAGCATTTGTTAAGAGCAGAGAATGTTTTACATCAAACTCAGCACGAGTTAAATGCATTGATTCAAGAATTACGTCCTATCGCACTTGAGGGGAAGGATTTAGCATATGCATTAAAGGATTATGTGGCGAAGTGGCAAGAACAAACAAGTATCATAGTTAATTTGAAGATAAGTGGACAGCGACAAGTATCTCCCATTATTGAGGAGACTTTCTTTCGCATTACACAAGAGGCACTGAATAATGTTGCACGCCACAGTCAGGCGAATAAGGTAATGATTCATCTAGATTGTGAAGAAGTTGTAACTCTTTCTATTCATGATAATGGTTGCGGGTTTGATATTCAAAGACTGGATCGCCAAGGAATAGGTTTGTCATCTATGCGTGAACGGATTCATACGTTAAAGGGGTATATTGATATCCAAAGTGAGATGGAGAAAGGTGTGAAAATTACTGTTCAGTGTAAACAATCAGACATTCAAGAAGATAACAAGCCGAATGTAAATTGTAATTCAGAAGAGGTGATAGATCATGGGAAAGGGAGATCTAATTTCGATTTTAATAGTTGATGATCATACCATTGTAAGACAAGGATTGAATGCTCTATTCACAATTCAACCTGATTTTCATGTAGTTGGAGAAGCTGAAGATGGTGAAAAGGCTACGGCTTTAGCTACTGAACTTGTGCCAGATATCGTACTAATGGATTTAGTGATGCCAGGTATCAATGGTGTAGAAGCGATTCGAAGAGTTAAGCAAGTTAGTCCTCGTTCTCAAGTGATTGTGTTGACTTCATATCATGAGGATGAATACATTTTTCCGGCATTACGTGCAGGTGCAATATCATATGTACTTAAAGACATTGAGCCTAATCAATTGGTTGAAACTGTAAGGATAGGTGTACAAGGTGAATCTATTATGCATCCACGGGTTGCTGCACGGGTGGTTAATGAGATTCGTGCTACGAAACAGACATCTCCCAATCCGTTTTCTGAGCTAAGTGAACGAGAATTAGAAGTATTAAGGTTGATTGCTAGAGGGCTTACGAATGCTGAAATTGCTGAAGGGCTTTTCATTAGTGAAAAGACAGTTAAAGGTCATGTTAGTAACATTCTAAGTAAGCTGCATATGCTTGATCGCACAAAAGCTGCTGTTTTTGCTTGGGAACAAGGGTTTATGCGTCCGAATCAGGAAAAAAATTTTTAATATAGATTAGAAGATTTTTTATACCAATTCCATTATATGGAATTGGTATTTTATTTTTCAATATTTCCAGGTTGTTCCCTTACAAATGTGATTATGGAATTTCTTCACTAAACGGACCTCTAGAACTGTTTATAAACAGTTCTAGAGGTCCGTTTCAAATTAGCTTTCTTATCATAATATGAACTTATTCATCAATATACACTGGGGAGTTGAAGAATATGGTTTTTAAGTTAAATCATATACGACGGTCGAAAGATCACGATTCACAAGGTACATTGAAAGACAGGGCGGAAAAGCGGAATTCTTTGCTATCAAATTGGAATCGGTGGATTGCCTATATAACTGCAGTTTGGTCCATATCTTACGGGTTTATGGGGGCTTATTGGGCTTTAGGAGGCGCAGGATTCCCTTTTGGTGAGAATGATTCCAGAGGGGGTATGATGGGATCATTTTTAGCAAACATACAATCAGATGTGGGAGGAGTAACAATCGCTTGCATCGGGTGGCTTGGATCAATCTTTGCATTGGCAACAATCCGAATATGGGGAGAAATAATTCCACGTGCAATCCTGCTCATTTTCGCATGGATAATGTGTATCACCTTAGTATTTGTGATTCCTGATGTCCGAGTATTACAGAATTTCGCTTATTCATTCATGCTACATTTTCAACTCATCGATTGGCCTGTCTTAAATCAACTTCTATGTATGGGAGGAGGATTTTTATGGGGAGCCACAGCTTTAGCTTATCAGCGGCGGAGCCGAGGTGCATGTGTGATTTGTGGGCGGAAAAAAGAGACTCAAGATATATCAATTGCAGGAAATGAAATTGGGAAATATGCAACCTATATTGCTATCGTTATGGCACTTCCTTATGCGATTGTTCGTTTAACGTGGGCTGCAGGGATTCCATTGGGGATGAGCAATACAGCAGCAATGACAATTAGTAGCCAGTCACTTGCAGAACGTATGATAGAGGTTGTTCTGGGTGGATTACCCATATGCGGTGCTATTCTGACATTGGGGCTTATCCAAAAATGGGGAGAAAATTTTCCTCATTGGTTCTATTATTTGGGTGGCAAACGTGTTCCTATTTGGTTCGCAGTGATACCAGCAACATGTGCATCTGTTCTTCTCATTCTCGCAGGATTAAAAATAAGCCCAATTATCATTTCAAAAATAGTGGACGGTTCCATCAATATTAGAAATTGGGGAGAATTAGGGCCCTCACTATTTTGGCTTCCATGGGGAATAGCATTAGGGCTAGCGACTATTTCTTACTATCAAAGGAGGCGAGGACAGTGTAATTATTGTAGAAGGTTCTAGCAATATCACTTTCTAAAAAAAGGAGTTGTTCTTTCGCGATGTCAAATACTGAGAAGAAAAGCGAAACTGGAATTCATATTTTTAGATGGTTATCATTATGGCCCAAATGGATTGGGTATACGGCGGTTATTTGGTCGTTGATGTATGTGATATTAGGTCAGTATTGGGCGTTGGGAGGCAAGGGGTTTCCATTTGGAATAGGGGATCCACAACCTGAATACTCAATGCTAGCTGGTTTGAGGCCTGAGACTGGTGCACCTATAATGATTGGCTTTGGATTAATGGGGGTCATTGTAGCTGTCATGATGATTCGTGGCTGGGGCAAGGGCCTGTTACGAATCGTATTACTCATATTTATATATATGTTAGTAGCGATTTTATTGTTTGCTGTTATTGACTACCGTGTTTTAGCGTCTGCAGCATATGGATTTATCTTTTTGATTGGAGCACCATTTGATTTTCCGCATGGAGTGAAATTTTTTGAACAGATGATGTACTGGACGATTGTAAATCAATATATTAGTATGCTAGGGGCGTTTCTATGGAGTGCGACTGCTTTAGTCTATCAACGTCAAACACGAAATGCTTGTCCGTATTGTGGTCGAAATAGTAATCATTCAAAATGGACAACACAGTCCTCAGCAGCATCTTGGGGGAAATGGTGCACTTACATTGCCATAATAATTCCTATCTGTTATTCCATAACAAGATGGTGTTGGGCGATAGGCATTCCACTGGGAACTACCAAAGAATTACTGGATTCTTTTGAACGTGATTCACCTGGAATTTGGTTAATGGGCGCATCTTTAGCTACTGTAGCGCTCGGAGGGGCAATTCTTACGCTGGGACTTATTCAGCCCTGGGGAGAAATTTTCCCGCGTTGGTTTCCATTTATTGCTGGTAGGCGTGTACCTTTGTCATTAGCAATTATTCCTGCTTCACTGGTTTCCATTATGGTTACTTCGGCTGGTTTGATGTACATCCGGGGGTTTATTAATAAAGGGGGCCTAGATCATAGGGGATGGGCATTGGAAGGTCCAGAGTTATTATGGCCAATTTGGGGAGTAGCTCTGTTTGGTGCTACGATTGCGTACTATTACCGGAGGCGTGGTATGTGTAAATATTGCAAACAAGTTATAAAGTGAAAATTAATTTAGTGCGGAAGGGTAAATAAAAAAGAGAGAAGAACTCACCAATGTTCTTCTCTCTTTTTTATATGTAATTAGGGTTTCCATAACTGTAGATATGGATGGTGTAAATTAATGGATGAATAATTTACTCTTTAAATTATAGCAGAACAAATAAAGATTGTGATATGTAATGTTGCATATGAAGGGTTGATTTTTAAACAAAAAAATATATTTCGATAACAAGGAGTCATTTGTGAAATGATGAATGGCGTTTTTTTATATGGCGAATTTGTTTCTTAGTTATTTTATGCATTTTATTTCCTCCTCTACTTATGCTTTAAGATGTGATGTAGCTTTATGTTTTTCATTATGGTAAGCGCTTGCGTTGTTATCGATACATTCCTATATGCAATATTGCATCTTAGAACCAACTTTTATACTGTTATAATGATAGAGAAAAATTCTACAGCATTTTTCGAAATACTAAACAACAATTGAAAACGAAATTTCTCGTAAATAAAAAAGGAAGAGAATTATAAAAATTCTCTTCCTTTTTTATTTCTCCATAGATTTAGTGATATAGGAGATATGTCCGGAATATATTTCAACTACATAATTCTTCTAATTACCCAAATAAAAGGAATCAAAAATACTACCACATTTAATATTATCCCGATTTTCGCTCTGCTATTTTTATCTACTTGATAGGAAAATATAGCTAGAATAAATCCAATTGGACAAAGAAATACAGGTAAAAGTATAGAGACTCCAAAAAATTCAGTTAAAATAATTTTGTATGCAACATTAACAATGGATAAAATCAATAAAATCGGTATTATAATCGATATAATTGTGCATATTCTATTTTTTTTAAGCATACTAACCCCGTTTTTTCCTAAATAATATATATTGCTCCGTAGATTATAAGGGAAAAAACACTGTCATTAAGCTAGTGTTTTTCCCTTCTTGATAAGAAGCTTATAAATAATAAATTATTGCTGGCAAGATAAATACAAATAATACATAGTTATATATTTTCGCTGTGTCATTCATTATTTTTACTACATTACTTAAAAAATCCAATTGTACAAAGACTGAATATCACCATTGTGTATCAAAGGATACACCTTTTGAAGTGACGTGATTTCTATGAAAAACAATGTGTCAAGAAATTTGAGATAACATTCTGAAGTAGGGCTACCGCCACATACCTACCAACCTAGCAGATGAGCTTGCCCCAAAAATGATATAAACAAACTTTCTTATTATAATAGACATAAAAAAATAAACATGTACTTCATATTTATTTTTGTTGTGGACGATAAAAAACATCTACCAATTGATTATACTCGCTTCTTGAAATTTCTTTATTATACAGTTTAATTAATAACTCTTTATGCGCTTTCGAAAACGCTATTTTATCAATAAATTTTGGATACATACGATCATTTTCTCCCTGTCTGATAAATTATTCTGTTGCATTGGATCTATTTCCCCTGAATATTTTAAAAAATAAACCAACAATGTTTTATGAAATATTACATATCGAAATGATTGGACGTTTTGTAAGTGCTTACTATTACGAAAATGACAACAACCCTTCATTTCTCCTATGAAGAGGGTGAAGCAAAAACATAAAACCATTATATTTAAAGTTTAATCTACATGAATCGACATGAAAAGACTTTTTTAGACCAAATAATACATATTTTTATGTAATTGTACATATCCAAATAAAGTAAAAATGTATTTAAAGTACCAATATATTATAATGAAAGACTTTGAAGCGATTTAACTGAAAATGAGTAGGGTGAATTTTCAGTTATAAAAAGAAAACAAAAGCCGAAGCTTCCAATAGAAAGTAGGAATGTCGTTGTTATTAAAAGTATTAATGAAGATGATGTTGACTTTATTTAACGATAGAAAAGTTAAGCAACCATAACGGGTGTCCTTTTATTATATATAAATTACAGAATAAATAGTAATACAAATAAGATAGACAATTGGATTAAATATATATATCTTGGGTGATTAATTCAATTCAAGGGGAACACAGTCCGATGCGAAAAAAAGATTTATTAAGATAATGGAAAGTGGATTTACAGAAAATTGCTAAAGAAAAGGAGAGAGAGAAAAGAAAAAAGAAGTGTAAGAAATACTATATTCCTGGTAGCTCATTTCAGTTCATGACTAGCAAGGATACTTATCACAAGAAGAATGGAGTTTGAAAATAAAAAAACAAGTAAATGTGATTGTAAATTAGTTGCGAATAAATTTACTATTTAAGACGCTGCCGTGATCGGCTTAGCGTCTTAATTGTTGTTAAGGGAAGAAAAAGAAAATAGTTGAAAGAGAGAGCCTTCTTTTGTAATGAGAAAGGCTTTTTCTCTTTGTCTGAAATTAAAAGACATTCTCATATCAATAAAAATATAATTTAAAAAAATAATTATTTATTGATAAACAATAAATATGGTGTTAAAATCAAATTCACACTAATTAAGTGAGGTGCTTTTATGAAACGAGTATCAACGCTCTTTTTAAAGATAGCTGTTTTTTTATAGGACTAACAATTCTTGACTTATGTATATTATTAGTGCCCCAATATGTTGAATTTCGCAGCAAAATTGTATCCAAATATTGCTCCAATGAAATATCTCGTTTTCATGGTGAAGTATGGACCGGCTATACCTTTTTACTTTGCTCTCTATCAGGCTTTCAATCTTTTACGTTACATTGACGAGAACACAACGTTCTTGCAATTATCTATAAAAGTGTTAAAGAACATAAAGTGCTATGCGATTACAATCAGTGGTTTGTATGTATTAAATTTGCCACGTTTTCATTTTATAGCGAAGAAAGTTGACCTTCCTATTGCATTAATGGGACTCCTCATCATTTTTGCTTCGTTGGTTATCGCCGTTTTTGCTACTATCCTCCAACGGCTTCTACATGAAGCGATTAACATAAAATCAGAAAATGATTTGACGGTCTGTGGTGGAGGATATGACAATTATTATTAATATTGATGTGATGTTAGCAAAACGAAAAATGAGCGTAACGGAGCTTTCGGAGGGGGAATTACTATGGCTAACCTCTCTATATTGAAAAATGGAAAGGCAAAAGCTATTAGGCTATCAACTTTAGAGGTAATTTGCAAAGCATTAGAATGTCAACCCGGAGATATTTTAGAATATCGAATTGATGAAGACACCCAAGATTAATGAAGTGGGGACATTTAGCATTAAAAGGAAAAGAAAGATTTCTTTTTCAGTGATTTTATAAAAGGGGAGTTACTTATGAATTTAACCATTCGAAAATGGGGGCATAAATCATGAGAGCACTAAAACAACTCGTACGTTTTGGTTGGGAGCAGGCCTTATCATGTTTGTTTCCTCTCGTTATTTTTGCTTCTTTGGCTTTTACAAAATTCCTGCCACTTCCCTTCCTGCCACGTTATGACTGGCTACTTATCATCTGTCTTCTGATGCAGTGGTGGATGGTGAGCTCGGGGCTGGAAACACTTGATGAACTAAAGGTTATCACATTGTTCCACCTTATTGGACTTGCTCTTGAACTTTTTAAGGTACATATGGGATCCTGGTCTTATCCAGAGGAAGGATATTTCAAAATTTTTGGAGTGCCTTTGTATAGCGGATTCATGTATGCAAGTGTGGCGAGCTTTCTTTGTCAGGCGTGGAGAAGATTAAAGGTTGAACTGGTTAAGTGGCCACCGTTTTTGATAGTTGTACCTCTTGCATTTGCAATTTATTTGAATTTTTTCACTCACCATTATTGGATTGATGTTCGTTGGTGGTTATCTGGACTTGTAATTATTGTTTTTTGGCAATCATGGGTCACATACGAGGTTAATGGAACTCGTTACCGTATGCCACTCGCGCTTTCTTTTGTGCTCATCGGATTTTTTATATGGATAGCCGAAAATATCGCAACGTTCTTTGGAGCTTGGCAATACCCAAACCAAACCGATACATGGAGTCTCGTTCATCTAGGGAAGGTGAGTTCATGGCTCTTATTAGTGATTGTTAGCTTTCTTATAGTAGCGACGTTAAAGCAGGTCAAAGGAGAGGTAACAAAAGGTGGTTTTCCACGTGCCTAATTTATTTGAATTTACTATTTAATGAGAGTTATGATTTGTAGATACAATATACTCTTTTGCTTAGAGTGTTCAGCATGTTATTACAGTATAGACTCACGTTCAATATCAAAAATGTCTATCTCATTTTGCTCAAATTAATTTTCGAGCTTATTTGAACAATCTTATAGAACAAGATCATAGACAGTTAAGGCGATGTCCTGTTAAATCTGCAGGATTTTAAAATTTTCGTTATGATTTCCGAACCTTGAAAGGCATTGAAGCCGTTCATGACCTATATAAAAGAAACCGAAATCTGAACTTAGATTTCGGTTTTTCTACGGATGATGAATTAAATAATTTATTAACAATCACATAATTTAAAAGGAATAAGAAAAGTGTTGTGTTTGTCATCATGATAGAAAATGAGAGGTATCTGCTAAATCTAAAATAGAATAAAAAAACCTGTACGGGGAGGTACAGGTGTCAAATAAGGGATATTTCGTTATGTTTCATATCTTATCAGAGCTGTATTGAGAATGAAACTAAAATAAGTTGAATATTCAGTTGATTTTGTTGAGAAATAAAAACGTACAATAGGGGACAGAATGTTTTAGAGAGGCCAATAAATTATAAGGATAAAGGAATATTTTTTGTATATTTTACTGGAAAAAGAGCATGATATTACCAAAATAAATGGAGGTGTGTAAGAAATGCAAATTCGTGAAAATAATAATTCAAACGAGATGTTAATAGCAGCTGCAGCAAGTGCTATTGAGCAAATGAAACATGAAATTGCTCAGGAGTTTGGGGTTACACTTGGACCAGATTCAACAGCAAGAGCAAATGGTTCAGTAGGTGGAGAAATTACAAAACGCTTAGTTCGTATGGCGCAAGAACAATTATCAGGTCAATATAAAATTCACTAAAGTTAAAGGTATATCCTATTGAAAGGATATACCTTTTTAATTTTTTTAAAGAGAATAATTAAATTTTTATTGTTAGTTAAGTTTAGAAACAGCAAATTTAGCTGTGAAATTCATCTTCTTCATGTAAGAAGAATTTGCACCTGCTTGAAATTGTACAGAAATATTACCGTTTTTTTGTGCTTTGAATACGCGACCATATGGTGAATTAGCATTATATGTGCCAATTACTTGGTTATCTGCATCAAAGACCGTATAAGAAATTGGGAACCCTGAATTTTGTGCAAAGACTGTAAGTTCTTCTCCTTTTTTTAGATTAAATGATTCCTTTTGAGAGACTTCATAAGAACTCATAGAGTAATATTTTGTAACTTCTTGAATTTCTAAATTCGTAGTTGCTGCACTCGCTTTTGGTGCTTCTGCCCCTAGTAAATTCATACCTGACAGTACTCCAATCCCTAGTGCCCCTGCTAAAATAACTTTTTTCATAATGCTAATTCCTCCTTTAATATGTTGTGAAATTTGAAAAAGAAATGAAAATACCAATACCTGAAACTATTATAGTTACAACGATAATGGTTTTCAATAGAGATTGATATGTAATTTTGCATACATCAAATACCGATATAAGGTAATCTAATTAGTAAATGAGTTATTTGCTCGTTCTCTTATATATGAACATTCATTATTTTATCGCATCTCATCTTCTCCAAAGATATTATTTAGCAAATAGTATCATATCAAAATTTTACCGGGAAATTGAGACTATATCTGTGTTTTTTGTAGATTAATCTTATAGACAGCAAAGAAGAAAAGGTCACGGTATTGATCTTTGAAGAAGACAAGAATCGCGCTTTCGAAATAATAGTTGAGATGCAGAGTGGTTGTTATTGGACGGGTTGTATAATAAAGAAAGGGGCGGTTTTTTGTTAATAATTACTTACTATATTATTAACAATAGCTCTAATATTCTATATAAGCTTTTGCTTTATATTTTTATTTGTTTTTCCGAATCATTATTTTGTATCTGATATTAATATCCGACTATCATCCTTAGTTGTTGAAACTACTGTATTTATCTCATTACTTTACTCTATATTATCCAGAAAAATTAAATTTGGAGTCTTCTGGGTTTGCATTACAATTGCAGTAGGTTGTTTCTTGATAGGGAATTTTATATCCGCTTTTCAAGTACTTAATGTAGAATTACCAATACAAAATTTTAATATATCTGATGTGTTTTTGTTGTTTTTCTTATTCTTCTTTCTCTTTGCGTTCTTTTATAAAATCTTTATGGAATGTAACAAGTGGGAAAAAGCTTATTTACTTTGTGATTTATGTATTGTTGTTACTGCTATTTTTACACTAGAGTGGTACCTATTTAATGAACCTTCTGCAAACATCTTATTCTTATCAGTCGGAGATTTTTTTCTTTCATTTATTTTTCCGATTATAGATTTATTGCTTCTCTTACTTGGTATTAGCCTTATCTTTCGACCAGCTATTTTTAATGCAAAAAGTAAATTATATATTTTTATCCTAGTATTAACTGGATTGGCTATTACGGACTACTTGTATTTTTACTTACAAGATGATTTATCAGACCGTATAGTCACATTATTAAGATGTTTTTATAGGGTTTTCCTTTTCTTCATCGCCATTGCTGCTACTATACCAAAAAATGCATCTTCTAGAAGGAATTATTTCATTATCAATCCGACATTTGGAAAGAAACTTCTTGTCATATTTCCTTATCTTGCAGTTGTAATCTTAATTGGTTTTACTTTTAAGGAGCAAACTTCTTCATCTACACTGATTACTGGAAATTGTATTGCATTTGTATTTGTGCTGATTCGTCATACTATCGTACGAATGCAAAACAGAGATTTAACCGAAACGTTAAAAGTGTTTAATACTCAACTAGAACAAAAAGTATCTCAAAGAACTGCTGATTTAATCACCAAATCTAATGATTTGGTCAAAAATCAAGAGAGATTTAAGTCTTTATATGAGTATCATCCAGATCCTATTTTAACGATTGATCCAAATGGCATCGTATTAAATATAAACCAGGCTGGAAGTATGATATTAGGAAAAAGCAGTGCTGAATTAATAGGTAAAGAATGCGTCTCTATTTTTTTAGATGAAGATAAATCTGAGTTGGAAGCAGCTCTAAAGCAAGGTAAACGATGTAGTTCGGCTTCGCTACAGTTACGTGTGAAAAATAATAATGAGAAGGACATACATTTTTGGTATGTCACCATTGTTCCTATTATGATAGAAGGACAAACTTTTGGGAGTTATGTAATGGTAAAAGACATTACGAAAATGAGGAAACAGCAGGATGAGATAAACTATCTAGCATTCCATGATACAGTGACGGAGATTGGAAATCGAATATTCTTCCAGCAAGAATTAGAAAAATCCATTAAGCGTGCATATAAAATCAGGTTGAATTTGGACTCTTATATATAGACTTAAATCGTTTTAAGACGATTAATGATACACTTGGACATTCAATTGGTGACAGTGTTTTAAAAGAAATTGCCAAACGTCTTAGGGCATGTCTATCACCGGCTATAACTCTAGCGAGAATAGGGGGAGATGAGTTTGCAATTATAGTCCATAACCATACAGAGCAACAGCTATTGGATTTGTGTGAAACTCTATTTCGTATAACTGAAGAACCATTTGTAGTAAATCAACATAGTTTTTACTTATCCCTTAGTATAGGAATAGGAGTATATCCGTTTGGAGGGATAAATACCACTACACTTTTACAGCATGCTGATATTGCTATGTATAGTGCTAAGAAAGAAGGTAATAATGCTATTTGCATGTATGACGAGACATTATCCAAAAAAATAACAAGACGATTAAAATTAGAACAAGATTTACCAAATGCATTAAAAAATAATGAGTTGTTTTTACTATATCAACCACAAGTTGATAGTAAGACCAGTAAGGTTATTGGTGCAGAGGCTTTAATTCGTTGGCAACATCCAGAGCTGGGAGTTATTTCACCTTTTGAGTTCATACCTATTGCGGAAGAAACTTCGCAAATTATTCCAATTGGAAAATGGACGTTACAGGAAGCGTGTCAACAATTAAAAAAGTGGCATTCTGCGGGCTATGCAAATCTAAAAATGGGGATAAATTTATCAGCTATCGAGTTTGAACAGAAGAACTTTGTTCAAACAATCATATCTACCATAGAAGAAGTAGGGGTACCTGCTAGTTCGATCGATTTAGAATTAACGGAGCGGATAGCAATGGTAGATGAAAAAGAAACGTTAGCGAAGTTAAAAGCATTAAAATTATATGGCGTACATTTATCAATTGATGATTTTGGTACAGGATATTCTTCATTAGCATATCTTCCTTTGTATCCAATTGATACCTTAAAAATTCCAAGAGAATTTGTTAATAGGATTGAAAATTCTACTGATGGAAATGAAATTATTCATACCATTATTTCACTGGCTCATACTTTAAGCATGAAAGTGATAGCAGAAGGGGTAGAAACGAAAGAACAATTAGAAGTATTACAAAATAATGCATGCCATCTAATTCAGAGCTATTACTACAGTAAACCTGTAAATGAAGATGAATTTATCAAGTATGTAAGCACGATGTAGAATAAATAAGTGAAGACTCTGTATATGTGTGAAGTAAAGTGAAAAGAAGTTTTACCCAAATAGAAGCCAGTTCTCTTAATTGAGACCGGCTTCTATTTTTATTTTTAATGGTCATAATGCTCCGCAAAAATAAGTACTACTATCTACTGATGATGGAAAGCGATTAGTGATGTTGATGTTTATTACGAATTTGTAAGGTTATGTAATAGAAATCGATAGAATTGGATGTTTGAATAAGATAACCTGGTTAGCGGATAGAAAATTCTGAAAAAAGGAGTGGGATGGATGAAGGAAAGTAAAAGAACATCTAGTTTTCTTAAAAATGTTGTATGCATATTTATTTTCATATTCATTATGAGTGAATTGACTTCCACGAAAGTAGCAAGGGCAGAATCGAACATATTGGCTGATAGGAGCATAGAAAACTTTAAGAAAAAGATGGATAAGCAAGTACCTAAATGGCAGGAGAACTATGATGTACCAGGGGTTGCAATAGGAGTTGTAAATAATGGGCGTATTGCTTATACACTTAATTATGGTTATGCAGATAAAGAGAAGAGAAAAGAAGTGAATGATAATACTTTATTTCAGGCGGGTTCGGTGTCCAAAAGTCTTACTGCTTGGGGAGTTCTACATCTTGCAGACGAAGGACTTTTATCATTAGATGATCCGGTTGACAAGTATTTAAACAAATGGAAATTACCAAATTCGAAGTTCGATAATAATGAAGTCACGATAAGAAGATTACTAAGCCATACGGCAGGATTACCCACACATAAAGGGTATTTAGGAGTGATACCTGGAGAACAACTTGATTCTATTAAAGAATCACTGTCTGGGAAAGGATGGCATAATGATCCGGTTGAAATAATTAAGAAACCTGGTTCAGAAGCGATATACTCTGGAATTGGCTATACGATTTTACAGCTTGTTATTGAAGAGGTGACTGGGAAACCCTTTGACCGTTACATGGAGGAACAAATTATGAAACCATTAGGGATGAAATCTAGCTCATTCCGACAAAATTTGGAGAATTCTAATCTTTCGAAGGCGTATGGATACTTTGGACAGGAAATACCGAATTATCAATATACAGAACAGGCTGCTGCAGGTCTCAAAACAAATGTTACGGATATGATGACTTTCATACTTGCAAGTATGGACACTAATGATCATAAAGGTAAGGGGTATGGTGTTATCAAAAGTGAACGTGTGGAGGAAATGCAAAATCCGGTATTAGGCGAGAATGGTTTAGGTATATTTGAGATTCAGTTATCTAATCAATGGAAAATGATGTATCATTCTGGTGATAATCGAGGGTGGCATTCCTTTTATGGCTACATTCCGAATACAAAGGATGGATTAATCATTCTCACGAATGGTGAGAATGGTAAAGACTTAAGGCAGGATATTTACCACGAATGGATAAAATACGAGACTGGGAAGTTCCCTGAAAGTTACTTCGCCTTCAAAGAGCAAAGAAAAATCAATGCTATTATATCCGTTGTTATTGGGGCAACACTTGGTATATACTTGCTACTATTTGTAATTAGTTTGAACAAAGGGAAAAGAACTTTCATTTTGAAGCACGAGAAAAAGCCTTACATCAGAGTTGGAGTTAGAACGCTTCTACTTTTTAATATTGCTCTGTACTTGTTTTGTCGCACCTACATGTGGAGTACTTTAAGTTTAAGTGTAAGCAATAGAATAAATATAATGCTCATAATGGCATGGATAATAGCGTTATTGATTACTGGATTCTTTCCAAAAAAACGAAGTAGCACAAATAAAACGTTAAAAGCTGATGTTAAGTAATAATACAATTGTTTAATTACAAATAAAATTGTTACATTTACAATAAAGGTGTTTAAAAATGTCAGTCATATTATTCGGTTAAAGGGACATTTTCTTGAATAATAGAAAGGAATATTCATAAGTAAATCGAAGTTAATTCAGAAGCTGTTATTTAGTATAGCATCGGGACGTACTACTCAACATTAAGGAGGAAATCGAATATGAGTGACACACAGACATTACGAGGATTAACCACAGTCAGTTTTTGGACGGATGATCTAGCAGCAGCAAAGAAGTGGTACGCCGAACTGTTGGGCATCGAACCTTACTTCGAACGTCCAGGATATATCGAGTTTCGTCTTGGCGATTACCAGAACGAGCTGGGGCTGATTGATAGCCGCTATGCGCCCGATGGTCCAGCGACCGGACCGGCCGGTGCTGTAGTGTACTGGCACGTCGATAATGTAACAGCAACTTTCAAAAATCTGCTGTCTATGGGAGCGAAAGAATACGAGGCACCCACAGAGCGTGGCGAGGGTTTTATTACTGCTTCCGTGGTCGATCCCTTTGGGAACATCTTAGGGATTATGTACAATCAGCATTATTTAGAGGTTCTGGGTTCGACTAGAAAAACGTAACTTCACAGTTCACCGAGGCTTGGTAAGTTGCACTGTGGAGGATAGCGATTATTTATGCAGATATGCAGTTGCAGCTGTCTCGAGTTATGTGATGCTTACCTCAATTGTTCGAAATTCTGCTACTACTCTGGAGACGAAAAGAACAAGAAAAGTGAAAAGGGTTTCACGAGGTAATAGTAAAGGACTATTTTAGAATAGAGCACGTTTGTACAATAACACTTAGATTTAAACAACTTTATTGTTGCATTTTTAAGTGTAGTAAAGTATTTCACATCAAAAATTAAAAGACTTTATTTTAACCCCTTCTTAAAGTCAGAACGGGGTTATACGTGTTTTAGATATTGAAATTAAATAACGTTATTGTCATTTTACAGCTGAAGGTTATAAACCAAAAGGAGATTAAACGTATAGAAAGTGTAAGGATGATATTGGGAATAAGAAAAGAATTAAATTAAAAAGTAATAAAAAGAGGCTTCTACCAAATAGTGGGAGAAGCCTCTTCGTAAATTCCCCAAATCCATTTCCGTAGTACGCTTTAGCCAATTGTAAGAACCACTTTTCCTCGGCCGTGGCCACTTTCGATCTCTCGATGTGCGTCTGCGGCTTGGTGTAGCGGAAATGACTTCCTGATGTGGATGTGCAATTTCCCTTTGGAGTAAAGTTCTACCAGCTGAGCAAGCCGATCCACAGACCTTTGGCTGCGTATAGGGCGAACACCAAGTTCCTCTACAAGGTCGAAAGCAACAATTGTGCCGATTCGGTCTTTGTTTTCGACAAGCTCCAACGATGCGCGCAGAGCATCGTCCCCAGCGGCATCAAAGGCTACGTCCACGCCATCCGGTGCTAGAGCACGAACTCTATCAGCAAGGCCGTCTCCATAAGTGACAGGGATCGCACCCAGTGATCGAAGGTAATCATGGTTGCGTTCACTGGCCGTACCGATGACAGTTGCTCCCCATGTCTGGGCCAGTTGTACAGCGAATGTACCAACTCCACCAGCTGCAGCGTGAATCAATATGGTGTCTCCCTTGTCAACACCAAGTTCCTGTAATGCGGTGTGAGCGGTTTGACCAGAAGCTGTTATTGCACCAGCCTCCTCCCAAGGCATACTCTGTGGCTTATGCACAATCTGGTCAACACTAACCACCACATATTCTGCATAGCAGGCCAGTAAAGCCCATCCAAGTACTTCATCGCCGATAGAGAAGTCTGTAACTTTATCCCCGACTTGATCAATAATTCCTGCGAATTCGTTACCGAGAATCTGTGGATACCGCACCGCCAAACCGGGTGGTGCCCAGCCACTGCTACGCACCGCCAAATCGAACGGCTGGATTCCAGCAGCCTTAACCCGGACCCGAACTTGCCCTGCACCAGCATGAGGGTTATCAAATTCCATTACTTTCAAAACATTTGGAGGACCAGAAGTAGAAATTGCAGCGGCTTTCATGCTATATCCCTCCTTAAAGGGTAGGGGTTCCAGCTTATGGTGGAGCGGAATTGAGCATGAATTAGGTAATTAAACTTTTTACCACCCAGACAGGCGAAATTTAAAATCTCTTTTTCTTGTTTGAAAAGATTAATTGATCGAATCGTCTGATCTTTATTCATAGATAATCATCCCTTTACATTATTTTAAAATGTAATCTCAGGATTACGAATTGACATGTTCTGCTACTGAACGATCATTGAATGTCTTCATTCAACTAAGAACCTCGATGGTAAATCCACCCGGGGCCTTAACATAGAATGTCCAGCGATGGGCCCTTTTTGGCGGTTTTACATCAAATCCATCATTCTTCAAGTGTTGATAGATCTCGTTCACCCGTTCTTCGCTCTCCTGTGAAAAACCGATATGAAATGACTTCGGATAACTGACCTGAGTACCTTTCATTAAAGCGAGCAATAATCCATCTTCGTCTAATAGTACAGCGAATGAATCGCCATGCGTGCTCTTAGTTTGTAGGTTGAAATATTTCTCTAAGAACTTTCGAGCAGCGTTAACGTCAGTGACCGTTAGATTGATATGGTTTAGTTTCAAAGGTTCCACTTCCTCTCTATAGGTATAATACCTTCATCCCTATATTCACTTTTTAAAAATGCCCTCCCAAAATGGGAAGTAGTTAAGAAAAAATACTCATAATCAAAACAGTATAATCCTTTAAAATCTTTGAAAGCTTTTAGTGCTTACATGTTTTATTCTATAATTGATTATTAATAAATAAAAAGACATTTTAATATATCTCTTTATATACTCGAGTATATGAACAAAGGAGTGAGGAACGTGGAACTACTGCAACTGCATTATTTTCTAAAAGTCGCTAAGTTGGAGCATATGACGCAGGCTGCGCAAGAGCTTCGCATCGCGCAGCCTGCTCTCAGCAAAACCATCGCTAGGTTGGAAGAGGATTTGGGTGTACCATTATTTGATCGCCAAGGAAGGAGGATTCGACTCAACTCATTTGGAAAAGCGTATCTAAAGAAAGTAGAAAAGGCACTCATGTTGCTTGAAGAGGGCAGAAGAGAAGTTGAAGATCTTGCGGGAATGGAAAGAGCGCGTGTTTCTTTAGCAACAACAACTCATAAATGCTTTTCTGATGTAATAGGTACTTTTATATCCTTACACCCTGATATCAAACTTCAAATCACTCAAGCTTCAGAGAGGGAAAAGGTGCAACAGCTCCGAAATGGAGATATCGATTTTTGTATCACTTTCCCTCCTATTGAGCAGACGGGGATAGAGGGATTGTCTTTTCTCACTGAAAAAATCTTACTAGCTGTTCCTCATACACATCGATTTGTTAATCGGAGCAACATAGACTTGAGAGAAGTGGCTAATGATCCTTTTATTTGTATAAAGCAAGGGAATCCATTCCGAGAAATGACGGATGAATTTTGTCAAAAAGCAGGATTTACTCCGAATATTATATGTGAAGTTGACGAACATTCTGCAGTAAGTTATTTCATCCGTATGGGAATTGGTATTGCTTTTATGCCGGAAACCTTAATAGAAAAAATAGAGACGTCATTTCATTTAGTGCATATTGATAATCCTATTTGTCAGCGTACCTATCAAATCGCATGGCTTGAAGGGCGCTATATGTCCGTGGCGGAACGTAAATTTCGGGAGTTTTTTGTCCAGAGCTTTACTGAATTAAGGAAGTAATTAACCTTTAGTTTAGATTCGAACTTTATCAGCCTAAAGCTCTAAATATTAGGAACCGAAGGTAAAAGGTTGAACTTGACTGTCTCCTTTCTTAACTTTCAGGCTAATGATGGATTCATACTTTATCACACCTCTTCTTACATAGATTTACTAGTAGCCTCTAACTAGTAGTTAATAAATTTGAAGATTATTAATAAGAAGTGAAATAATGCTTTTAACATACTGGGACTTTTTTGCAATAACATAGCAGACGTATATCTCAGAAACTTATTAAACGATCTTCCATTAAAGGGCGCGATTGTGGAGTAACACAGGCAGAAAATGATCAAATTTTACCATATAAGTTATTTCCAAATTTTAAAAAAGGAGCAAAAACTAATAGAAGTCTTTACTCCTTGATATCGCATTTTTTAATATGGAAGTTCTCTCAGAGACTGTTACTAAATAAATCTCATGGAATTTTTGCACCAGAACCAGAAAGACAAAAAAACTTGCAGAAATCACTACAAGTTCTTTTTTAGATAATGTACAAAAGGTGAAATAAACTATCTTACAGGGGTAATGCTTTGACAAGTATATTATATAACAAATATTAACATCCATAGATTTTAATTTTGAAAATTATGTGAATTAAGAAAACAGAATGATATATCATTTTTTCTTCCTAAAAAATCCATTTTATTTATTTCGTATAAATAATTTTAAATAAATATCTACATCATAATAAATTAGTAAAAAATAAGTATAGGTAAATAGTGAAGAATGGCGGATTCTTACGAAAGACGTATATTTATATTTAGGATCAATTAACTATAATAAAATGAAGTTCATATTGTAACTAAATATAATTTTTGAATATATGAAAAGGAATTAGTCTTTTTCTTGCTAACGATAATTATGTTAATAACACCTCACGATGTGGTAAAATTTAGGCGTTGCATTAATGTGAATATACATGAAGTTCAGAAAAGAAAAAGGAGGATTTTTATGGTCGATAATTATATTAATGAAAAAGATCATCTTTTTTATAAAAAACGTTTTTATAATGTTTTAGCATCAATTCCTCTTGTAGTTAACACGCTAATAGTAATATATTTATTAGATTTGGGATTAACTTATTTTGTAACCTTTACTGGCATTGCAGTAATAACTTTATTAATTCAGTTCATTTATTATTATTCAAATTGGAAAAAATCTTTTAAGTAACTTTTCTAATAGTTTTATGAATAAAAAGTCTCTTCAGAAGATCTGAAGGGACTTTTTGAGATTTTTAAATACATGGACTACTGATAAGTGAAGTTATGTAAACATGACATGTATATAATATACAAGGAGAATTCTTACCATCCTACCGTGGTATGAATTCCCCTTTAGAAAGATACTACTATTGTTGGATGTTATTAAAACTTTACTTGAATAAACTATAGATATCAAACTAACATAGGAAGAGAAACGAATATGTCTAACAAGTCTAAAGTTCACGGTTTAAAAGAGAATCAGTAGGAAGAAATTGAAGCCATTCAACAAACGATTACTGAGATTGAGGTTGCATTTAATCAACATGATACGGATGAATTAGATCGTCACTTTACTTCAGACGCTACATGGGTAAATGTGCTTGGTGAACGGCTATCAGGTTGGAAGCAAATCAATGAAGTACACAAGATTATCTTGGCAGGACCACTTCGCAACTCATATGCTTCCTATACAGTTGAAAGCATTAACTTTGTGCGTTCGGGTGTAGCTGTTACACATATTAGGCAATACCCGACAACTTCTGAAGGGACAATAATAGAAAACGGGCAAGGCAGTCTTGCCATTTATGTGATGGTCAAAGAACTCGGAACGTGGCAGGTCGCTGCTGGACAGAATACATTTGTCCATAATTAAATACAAAATATATCTAGAACGTTATCTTTTTCTTCTTTGTTGATTCCAATGTAAGTCAATGTGATTTGTGGTGTGCTGTGATTGAGTATTTCTTGCAACATAGCGATATCTTTTGACACTTGGAAAATTTGATGTCGATGTAGAAGTTATCCATTCAAAGTTATATGAATTGAATTAGATTATTCACAAGGACGAATAGCATCTCCTTAAAAATAAAAAGGAGCAAAAAATATTGCTCCTTTTTCACTTGAATTCCACATGAAATTTAGTATCAATGATTCCAAAAGAAACTTTACATGGAAATGGATTTTTCCCTGTTGAAGCAGCACGCATACAAGAAAGTACCCAATATTCCAGTTCTAAAGGTAAGCGGTATAGTTGAATGCTACCATCATTGTTGTTTACTGATACAATCGGTGTATTTACTCTAGTAGTAGCAAAGCCATCCGTTGTGATTATTGCTGCTGCATCATTATTATGAAAACCAACACTTAAAACCTCGTAAATCATTCCGTTTTTTTCATTAATGATCATAGGTATATTTAGGTAGGGATAGTTATTTATATCATTATGAATAACTTTTCTTACTGTATTCTTTCTTATCTGATTCTCTTGCATTTCATACACTCCTTTATAACAATCCAAACGTGATCATTTAAATCTATTCTATTTTACGTCTAGTATATTCGAAAATTGTAGTGTCATCTTTTTATAAAAAGCATCGGTACATATGACAGCGGTATTTAGCGGATCAATATCAACAACAGTCATATAACTAGAGAGTATATAACCGTCTTCATAATATGTAATCAGTATTTCCTCTTCGGAAAGTAATGAGCATAATAATAAGTTTTCAATCAGTTCTTTTTCTTCTGATGTTAATATTGGACGTGCTATTTTATTTTTTTCTTTAATGATTTCACGGATACCAGCAAACTGTTCAGGCATCGCAGCGAATGGCGTCCATTTCATCATTCCTCTTCCCTTTGGCATATTAGCGTTGTATATCGATAGGTAAGTTTTTGAAGTTATCTCTAACTTTTCCCCCGATCCGCACGGTACGTGCCACTTTCACGGCATACCGCGGTCCACCTATATTGTAGTGTTCTTTCCATCTAATAATGATAAATTCTAAGCAAACAACGCTAGTTGTTCATGATTTAATCCCACTTCAGTTTGTGATTCAATACAGATTTCCTCGTTTTTGACTAGCTTTCGCAATTTGTTAAGTTTGTCTAGCTGTTCCTCAGTGAGTTTAAGTTCATTGAGTAGTTGATTTATGACTTTTTCCTTGGTTGCGTGTATTAGTCTATGAACACTTGGTTTGATGATGGTAAGGTTTTTGTAGCTGTCATCCTTTGTTTCACTCCATAATCGCTTATGGTGACAATGGATATCCCAGGGCAGGAGTTTCTCGCCTGTCACACTACATTTACCTTTTTGAGCTACGTAAAGAGAGATTCGATTGTCATTGTATTCAACGGTTGTCTGCCCATTTATGACTGGATTTTCTCTTAGCCATTTAAGTTCTGTTTCGGTTATGTCTGCCAAGTTTTTGTGTATCAAGGCTCGTCCTTCTACGGTGTACTTGTTAATGGCCTGCTTTTTCATCAACGGACTTTTGTGTTGAATATAGGCGATTGGTAGGATAGGATGTCTCATGAGATACCTCATCCTTTTTGACTTTAGATAGGGTTTTATACCTTTGTCTTTTCCTTCATATTTTCCTATATTCGTGTATCCATTAGTGTTGCTTTTTCCTCTTCTTATTGCCTTAGGGAAACGGTTATACATCATGCAGTCGAGTTCTAAACCCATTTTATCGAGGTCTATGCTGACATGCGTTGCTATTCTGTAATAGTTATGCTTGCCAATGACAATGCTGTTGTATAAATTAATTCCTTTGATTGCTTCAATAGAGTTCGGGGTTTTCTGTATTTTTTTTCACTTGTTTTGCTAAATCTTGCTTCGTCTTTTCCAGTGCCTTTAGTGATACATGTGTTTCTGCAATGTATCGTGTGTTCCCGTTTTTCCGTTTTCCTTTCTTTGTAGCTTTGAGAGAGAAACCTAAGAATTCACTCTCTTGCTTTTTCAGATTGGTAACTTTGGATTTCTCGGTTGAGATAGGCAGTTTCAATCGTTCTTCTAGCCACATTCGGCATGCTTCGAATATTTTCTCTGCATTACTTCGTGTGTTTGTGAAGATTTTGAAGTCATCTGCGTATCTTACGATGTACATTGGTTTCATTTTTGATGTTTTGGATAGGACGTATGTTACGTTGTCGTTACTCCAGATTCCATCTTTGTATCTAGGCTTTACCTTTTGGGCTTTGAATGTTTCCCATTGTTTACTAACCCACCAGTCAAATTCATTAAGATTAACATTGGCGAGCAGAGGGCTGAGGATACCTCCTTGCGGAGTTCCCTTCGTCGGAAACATTGTTGTACCGTCAGGCATTTTTACTGGTGCTTTCAATATTTTTCGGATAATGAAGAGTAATTGTTTGTCCCGTATACCCATTGTCCATATTTGACGCATGAGTTTGGCGTGATTTACTTCGTCGAAAAATCCTTTAATATCCACGTCTACCACATAAGTAAGGTTTTGTTGGTTTACCTTTTTTGTACTATCTGCTATGGCATGTTCTGCACTTCGGTTCGGACGGAATCTATAACTTCTATTACAAAATTGCGCTTCGCAAATAGGCTCCAAAACTTGAAGAATACATTGTTGGATAATTCTATCCCACATACTTGGTATTCCCAGAGCAGAGGTCTTGTTTTTCCGTTGGGCTTAGGAATTTCCTTTCGTCTTACCTTTTGTGGTTGGTAGTTTTGAAAGCGTCTTTTAACTTCATTCAAGAAATAGCTCTGATTCATTCTTTCAATATCCTTGATGTTTATGTTGTCACAGGCAGATGTTTTACTCCCTTTATTTCCTTTTATGTTACGAAAAGCGAGGAGTATATTTTCGTCTGATGTGATAGTAGGCATCAGTTTATTGAAAGAATTTCCTTTGGTTGCTTTTTGGTATAAGCCGTCTAGGACAGTTTGAATACCGTAGTATTCATTGTGTCTAAGTTTCTTATCCTTTAGCGTGGGCTTAGATTTGCCATTCATGGTCTATCACCTACTCTTATATTGATTTTTGGGGACCTTTTGAGTCTTACCAGAATCCATGCAAGATTAGATGGAAATTCAGTTCCTCCAATGTAGGCTTGTGGCTGTTCCTCCAGTTCCATTACAGAACCTTCTCGGGTCGTGCCACTACTCTCACTACTATTGAGAATACTTCACTCGGTTATCCGTTTCGCATTCAACTATATCCGCCGATAGAGATTTCTCTCAACGTTAGTAGCTTTCGACGTTCCGTTCAGACTATCATTGTTTTAAAGGTCATATGACCTCCGGTTTAGGTGCTTGCTATACCCCGTGCCTAGCTCCGTTGCCTATAACAACGTTAGGATTGTTACAACATGAATTATTCCAATCCATTAGACAAGTCTTATTTTCAGACTCCGAGTCATTTCTAACCCGTCACAATATCGAGGCGTACATTCGCAAGTTCGTCAGTGTTTACACATTCTCACCATGTCGGTTGACAGCATACAATACTTTATCAGTTCCATTTGGTTTATTATTCCGAATGGCTTTCGGTTATCCTGTAGGGTACTTCGGATAATGATTGCATGTTTTACCCTGCTTCCAACATCACGCTATGCCTAACGTATGCTGTCGGGAATCTCACTGGGAGAGTTTCAGGTCGTTACTCCTTCATTCCTCTCACTTGTCTGAACAGTTATCCTGTTCTTGTAGCCTTGGCTTATTTCTTTAAAGAACAGTCATCGTTTGTCGTTAAAAACGTTGTAATACCAACGTTTTTACTTAGTCGATAACGTCTCGCACTCACGATTTGTGTCCTCCTAATAATGTGTTTCTATATCTTGCTGTTGCACTATTTGTATAAGAAATTCCTCGTAATATGCTGTTCTTTCCAAATTTAGTGCGTATTTCGTTCATTACTTTAGTTAGTTGTATTTCTTTTTCTCGTTGTATTACATTATCGAATAGTGAGATTTGTTCTTCGCCTTCATTGATTAAGTTAGTTAAAGAAACATTGATGGTTCTAATGGGTTCCCCAGTATAAAACTCATGTAAAAAGTATGTACAAATCTTATAAATATCCATTGTTAAATTGGTTGGTCGGTTCATAGTGTGAGTTTTTCTGAAACCACCAGCGTAATTTTTGCTGTAACCAATAGAAAAATGGATAGTTTGAGCTAGTTTATTTTGCCTTCGCATTCGATAACAAACTTCCTCGATATGTTCCAGTAGAATAATTGGGAATTCCTCTATTGTGTAATCACGCATGAGTATTTGACTTTTACCAATAGAAGTTGTTGCTGGTATGTATTTTTCTGCAATACGGCTAAAATCAATGCCGTTGCTATGTAAATGTAATTCTTCACCAATAACTCCAAAACTTTGTTTTAAGTATTTGAGTGGGTATTGCGCTAAGTCTCCAATTGAATGTATTCCTTTTCGATTTAACTTAACTTCTGTTTTACTCGAAATTCCCCAAAACTTACTAAGTGGTCGTATCGGCCATAATTTTATGGGGACATCTTCGTATTTCCAATACGCGACGCAGTCTTTTGTCTTCTTCGCTTCCACATCTAAAGCGATCTTGCTCATTAAAGGGTTAGGTTCAATCCCAATCGTGCATTCAATTCTTGTTTTCTCATATACTTCACGTTTGAATTTCAGCGCAAATTCATAAGGCTCATTCGCAAAAAGATGGATACTATTTGTAATATCCATAAAGAATTCATCGATGCTGTATTGGTGAAAATCCTCAATTGGAACGTATTGTAAAGCTAATTTTGTTATGTAATTTGAGCATTTGATATAAGTTCCCATAATTGGGTTTACAACAAGAATGTCTTTACGCCGTGGTATTTCATACAACCTTGCCATTTTCTTAACGCCTAGTGCTTTTAATGGTGGTGTTGCAGCCAAAACAATGGAGCCACTCCTGTTCACATCTCCTACTACAGCTAATTTAGTATGCAGTGGGTCTAAGCCCATCTTGATACAGGACACGCTTGCATAAAAGCTACGAAGATCTACACATAAAATAATTCGATTTGGCAAAATTGAGTAGTCATACACCTTTACGCCTCCTTATATAATTAGAACGTTTGTTCTTATTATATACGAATATATGTTCTTTTATAAAGAGTTTTTTTTTTTGTAAAAAAATAAGAAGTTAGACTTAATTAGTTAGCTTTTTCTTAAAAGAGGATACGAGATATCATCGTAGTAATTTCGAACACCCACAGTAACATTAACCAGTGTTTTTGTTTAAGGTTAAACTTTGGCTTGTTTACCTCTGCATGGAATTTGATTTTCTTCCGGTTAGTATTGAATTTAATCCGTGTTAAAAAGTCAAAAAGGATGATAAATTTCTCAAAAAAGAATCAGCCCGATTTATCGAGCTGATTCTTACATCCAAAAATCTTCAAAGTCTACACGGTATCCTTTTCTTTTTAAAGCTCTAATTATCTTTTGGCCATTACCTAATGATGGCCTATTCTCATTAGATCGTGTAATGCGGCTAATTGTATTTTGGTTTACTCCGCTCCATTCTTTTAATTCTGTTTGAGTAATTTCATTCCTCTTAAGAAATTTTCCAAACTTTGATAAAGGTTTTCCTAATCCGAACACCTTTTACACTCCCATTCTTTTATACTTGTATAATTCTATCTTTGCCAAGGCTCATTTTTTTTAAACAAAAGTGTTAATAATGTACAAGCCTTTCACAATATGATGTATCAAGGTCGTTATCAAAGTAGATACCAAATCAACTAGCCTTTGGACTAGTAAAGTACCTACCACGTTAACTAGCAAAGTAATGCTATCAAGGTAATAAGCTTATAAACCCTATATTTCATCTAGTTTGTTCATTCTGTTTATAAAGGGGAGATTTAAATGCGTTCTAGGAAAGAAATAATTCCTTTTCGCGAGTTTATGGATCGATCATACAAAGATAAAGAAAAGAACATTCGTAAATACAATTCATTAAGTCCTTTCGCATTCCTTCATATGCCGGATCAGGTATTACACACTTACATTGGATTAGGAGTTATGGGAATGATTTTAATTGGAGCAGTCATGTTAGAAAAATATTTGGTGCGACAGGACTATATATCAGCAGCTAAATTTGTAAGTGAAGTTTTGTATCACGGCACGCGAATTAGTGGGGTTTGCTTGATTGGATATATATTTGTTCGTATTGTAATCATGTTTTAAGGGGGGAAGGGAGTAATGGGGATTATAAAGGAGTGGCTTCGTACACAAAGGCTAAGGAATCAGCTTATGGAGGTATTCGGAAAAGCAGGTTTATATACGGAACATCAAACACGTGGGGGGAAAATGCCTATTTATCCCAAGGTCCACAATGTTTCTTCTTCAGCAGAAAGTGTGAGGTATGTTTTCACCATACCAAACGGATTAGATCCACAGAAGATTGAAAAGAAATGGTTTTGTTTTCAGCAAATATTAGGACGGAATATTACCATTGAAGGGGATGTGAAAAAGTTTGTACTACATGTCTTCCATTCAGATGCTGGAACAAAACCTTACAAGTACCGCTATAAAGAATGGCAGCCCTTATTAAAAGGGTACCGTCTTCCTGTTGTGGTTGGCCGGGATCAATTTGGAAAAACGATTACGTATGATATGGTTGATTCCAATACACCACCCTTATTAATAGCGGGGGAAACGGGAAGCGGGAAAAGTAGTATGGTACGTGTTGTACTATCTACACTCATCCAATATATGTCTCCTGATGCGTTGCATTTGTATCTTGGAGACTTAAAAAACTCTGAATTTCATTTCTTACGAAGAGTGAAGCATGTAAAAGAAGTTTGTATGGAAGAAATTGAAATGAGAATAATGCTTCAAAAGGTGTGGAAGGAAATTAGAGAGCGAAGAAAACTTATGGAAGAATATGAGGTTGATCATATTGATGCGTACAACAAATTAAATCCAGATCATCAAAAACCATATATTCTACTTGCTATCGATGAAGTGGCTATGCTCCAAGATGAAAAAGAGTGTATGGCTACAATTGAAAAAATTTCAGCAGTCGGCCGATCCCTTGGGGTGTTTCTTATGCTTAGTATGCAGCGGCCGGATGCGAAAGTGTTAGATGGTAAGTTAAAGCTCAATATGACCGTAAGAATCGGCTTTAAATGTGATAGTGCAATTAATAGTAATATCATGGGTACTCCTGGTTCAGAGCATTTAGAGCAATCGGGCCAAATGATCTTAAAACGAAATGGATTAAAGAAAGTGCAAGCTCCTTATTTGGAATTAAGTAAGGCGAAACAAATTGTTGAACCATATCGCGCGTCTAAAGAGGAGAAAATACTCCAGAATTCATCGCAAGAAGAAATTCCGTTATTTGGGGTGTTAGATGATGAAGAGCAGAGATAAAGGAATTTTGAATGATTTGAATCGATTTAGATGCATGTCCCGTGACGATATTATTGACTTGCATTTTCAAGGCTTAAAGAATGCGGTAACTTGCTGTAATACGGTTATGAAACGATTAAGAAGAGACGGCCATGTTGATGCTAACGTATTGCAGCACCCATACATTTATTTTCCGCAGCCAAGCTCTATCAGAAAGACAAGTCAAAAAATCCCTCATTTCCTTGGTATTGTGGATGTATACAAACAACTCGTTCATTATGAAAATCCTAAACTATTCAAAGTTGAACCAAAGTATGGGAAAGAATATATGGAGCCAGATGCTTTTACTATATGGCGTAGATCCCCATTTTTTATTGAAGTTCAAAATTCGGTTTATAGTAAAAAGATAATGCAAGATAAGATAAACAGATATGAGTTATATTTCCATAGCCAAGAATGGCATAATGAATCCTGGCAACCGAAAGGTTCTAAATTCTTTCCTTCAATCCTTATAATTACAGATAAAAAGTACGAGATTCATTCTCCTCATTTACGTATATTCCAAGCTATTTCCATAGATGATTTTATGAACCAATTAAAGAGAAAGTTTTAAAAATAGACCTCATAATCTTCATAGTATTGTTTCCTAATATCAGATTTTCTAATTCAAAGTCTGATATTCCCCGCTATATTTGGAAAAATGTATGTTTTTTATCTTAAATCGATTATATCTATAAAATCAAGAAAAATTCTGTTATAGGATGCATCAGTGCAAGTTATTAAATTCTTTATCGGATTCATGTCAGTTACAGTCATATATCTAGTAAGCAAATGACCATCTCTATAATAAGTAATCAATATCTTCTCTTCAGAAAGGAATGAACATATTAACTTGTTTTCAATAATTTCTTGTTCGTCTTGGGTTAATGTAGGACGCTCCACTTTTGATTGTTTTTTTACAATCTTACCAATACCGATGACTTTCTTCGGTATCGTAGCGAATGGAGTCCGCTTAGCCGTTCCTATTTCTTTTGGCATATTTGTATCGTTCATGCTTTATATCTCCCTAATTGCTATTAATAACTGTATGATTATATCAAACTTTAGAGAGGTTGGTATTGTTTATAAAAAAATATAGTGTATCTCTAACGAGATTCTTATTAAATATAGAACCCCACTCTTTGTTTAATCCAACTAAATTACAAATTGTTTTTTGTAGACTTGTAATATTTACTGTACATTTTTATAATTTCACATTGGGATTTATAAATATTAAATTGAGTTTAGGCAGAGGAATATTTAAAGAATATTTGCTTGGACGGAAGGAGTAATTAATGGCGGTTATAGGTGCTTTTAGTTTTGTAGCGTGTTTATTGTTGTTACTAGCAGGAATTGTATTTAAAGTAAAGAAAAAGGGTAAGGAAAAGAACATGTTCTTTTTCTCATTAGCAGCATTTATCTTATTTGTTGTAATGATAGTTATGTCACCAGCTCCAGCGAAAAATGCAAAAGAAAGTGTAGAGTTTAAAATAGTTAAAGATATCAAGTTTAAAAAGACTGAGCAACGTCAAGTTAGAGTAACTACAGAAAAAACATCCGAAAAAGATCTGGAAGAAATTACAAAATAAATTCAAGAGCAATATAAAGGAAAAGGATTAGATTCTTTGCATTTATTTATACATAGTCCTAAAGGTGATACTTTCGGAGAATTTAAGGCACATTCATTTATTTCATACACTCAAAAAGGTGCAATTCAAGTTGGATTAGAAAAGCCAAACACATATAGAATTGAAACAAACTAAATGAAAGAGAGAGAGTGTAAGTTCGTGCATACACTCTCTTTCTTTTTTAGTTATTAGTTTTCAATTAGTACATATTATGTTGAATTAATATAGTTCAGCTTACTATTCTGTTTTATACTATAATAGAAGAAAATAAAAAAATGGTAATTTTTTCTATTCCTCAGTTGGAATCAACCTTGGTATCTGGTCTGATCACTAAATGAATAGCGAAAGAGATGATAAATAATGGGTTACAAAATAGAAGTAGAGGTGATAACAAATGAAAAAAATACTATTAGTTACGTTTTTGCTTATTTTAGGAGTTGGTTCTTGTACAGTAATAAAATTCATAGATGCAGTGAATCCCATATGGGCGATGTCGTCTCAAGAACAACAAGAAATTAAAGATAAAGCTAAGAAGGCTACAATTGAATATTTTAAGAAAGAAAAAAATGTTGATGTTACTATAACAAATGCTGAATTTTCAGGTGAAATGGGAGGTTTAAAGGTTTTTGTTGATGGATACATCTCTAATGATAAAAATAAGGGTTTTTCTGTTAAGGTATCTACTCATATGGATTATGAAGTAAAAGAATTCTTTGTAGATTGAACACCCCCACTTTCACTTCGTTTAGCAGAGGGGGATTCCTAAGTAAAAAGTTCTATCGAACTCTAATTTATTAGGCTATCTCCACAGCCCTTGCGGTTAGAAGCCTTATCGCTTGATTCTTTAGTTCGGAACAGCAGTAAAGTAATAATATTACTATGTCCAAGATTTATAAAAAGAAGTTCCTTTTTTCTGAAAACGTATAAAAATTCAAAATGTATCATTAATATCCAAAAGGGGTTTTATATTTCATTAATTTATTCCTTTCCATCTACATTAATCATTTATTGTAACAGTCTTTACGTCTAAGATAAGATGTTTCAACAAAGGAAAGTATAAGTATCTTTATAATGATTTTCCAATATAATCAATGTGTTAATAAAAGAAACTCTGTGTTATTTTTGCTTTTCTACTAACTAATACAGCTTCAAACAATGGACATAATTGCTACATACCAAGTGTAATTTATTATCTATTCAAGATTCTGTGTATTCAATCTTTCTAAAAATAAAAAAACATTAAACTCATAAATATACAAGTTATAATGAGGGCGTCGAGAGATAATCTATTACCTCTAGAGAAAATATCAAACCTAGTTCTGGTGCAAAAATTCTAAAGGCCTTACAAGTAACCTTCTACAATTGGACATACTGATACGATTACTCTAAGAAAGGTCTGTGATCAGGAGGGAAAGTTATTCAACATAAAAATGAAAGCGTTATCGATGGGAACTTATTTTCAATTGGTCATTCTAATAACTTAGATTCAACTACAATGAAAAATAATAAATTATGGGGGTGCTTATATGAACATGAATGTAGCATCTATTAAAGAGAAAAAGGTTGTTAAATACAAAAGTTGTTTTGACGTGATTGGGCCTGTAATGATAGGTCCTTCAAGTTCACATACTGCAGGTGCTTTGGCTATTGGAACAGTTGCCAATAAATTATTTCAAGGTCTTCCAAAAAAAGTCGTGGTAAGGTATTATGAATCATTTGCTGAAACCCATAAAGGACACGGAACTGATTTTGCAATTATTGCTGGGATATTAGGATTTGCTGCTGATGACAGCAAAGTGCCAGATGCCATTAAAATAGCAGAATATAAAGGAATTGACATTACCTTTATTGAAAAAGCGGGTGATAGTCCTGCTGGTCATCCAAATACGGCAGATGTATATGTAGAGGATGAAAGCCGAAGTATTAGAACGATGGGTATTTCGGTCGGCGGTGGATTAATTGAAGTTAAACATGTTGAAATGGACGGATTTAGCTTAGATCTGCAGGGGCCATTGCCAGTTATTATTGCGATTTCCGAAAGAGCTGACTTTGAATTTGTCTTACGAAGGATCTTCAAACAATATGATGTGGAAATTAACAACTTTCATAGTTTAGAAGAAAACGGAAAATATTTATACGCATTCGCTTTGGATTCGCTATTGCCTGGTAATGTTCAGAATGAATTAGGAAATCTAAGCAATATAGCTAATATCATTATTCTTTAGTTACTTTAAGGGGTGAAAAAATATGTATATGACCATAGAAGAAATTATAGATGCAGCTAATAAAAGCCAAAAGCCAATTTATGAATTAGCAATCGAACAGGAAATCGAACAAACGAAAACTTCTTATGAAGAAGTTTGGAGTAAAATGGAAAGAAATTTAACGACTATGGAAAATGCCATAAATAAAAGCATCGAGGGAGACGGGGTATTCTCTCCGACCGGTTTAACCGGAGGTGATGCTGTGAAAATGAAAAACTATCGAGAAAATAGGAAAACTCTTTCTGGAGATTTGATGGTGTTAGGGATCCAAAGTGCTATCGGTGTTAATGAAGTAAATGCTGCATTAGGGGCTATTTGTGCAACCCCAACAGCAGGTGCGAGTGGGACGATCCCGGGAGTCCTATTTAGTATTAAGGATACATTGCAGTTAAGTCATGAAGATATGATCCATTTTCTATTCACTTCAGCGTTATTTGGAACGATAGTCGCAAATAACGCTTGTATTTCAGGAGCGTACGGAGGATGTCAAGCTGAAGTAGGTAGTGCCTCAGCAATGGGGGCTGCAGCAGCGGTAGAAGCTGCTGGAGGAAAGCCACAGCAATCTTCTGAAGCTTTCTCAACCGCATTACAAAATTTACTCGGTTTAGTTTGTGATCCGGTCGCTGGTTTGGTAGAAATTCCTTGTGTAAAGAGAAACGCCATTGGGACGGCAAATGCTTTAGCAGCAGCGGATATCGCATTAGCCGGCGTAAATAATATCATCAATGCTGACGAAGTTATTGATGCGATGTATAGAGTTGGAAGACAGATGCCTCGTGAATTAAGAGAGACAGGTTTAGGCGGAATTGCGGCCACACCTACAGGGGTTGCGATTAAAAATAAAATCTTTGGAGAGAAACAATCAAATCAATAAACAGTTATCGGAAACATTGTGAAATAGTTAACAATTTTATTCTCTATTGTTCTCCTAAGGATGTCTGTATATTGAGAGCCAATATCACTAAAATATACTACTAAATCATTATAATATATTGTAAATGCAACCAAACCCATCAGGTCGTACCTCGCGAATTTTTCGATTTTGATCAACTTAGAAGAAGGGCACACGATGTGGCGCACTTTGTAAGCAAATCATTTTTCAAGAACGGTCTATATTCTTAAGTCTTAAAAAGAGCTGTAAGAATAGGACACAAGGAGGAATTATTATATGAACGGGAATACTGCAAAACACATAGAATTTCAAGCTGAAAATACTGTAGTAAAAAATGAGAACTATCCAGATCCTAAAAAGTGGCATAAACAGGATACTATTTGGGCACTGAGCCTTTTTGGAACAGCAATTGGAGCAGGAGTACTCTTTTTACCGATTAATGCAGGTTCAGGTGGTTTATTATCATTACTACTCATTACATTACTTGCATATCCAGTTATGTATTACTCACATAGGGCGCTTGCTAAAATGATATACGCTTCAAATTCTGCTGATGAGGGGATTACAGGCACAATAAGAGAGTATTTCGGAAATAAGGCAAGTATCATTTTTAACATCGTATATTTCGTCTCAATTTATACGATCGTGCTGATGTATTCGGTTGCACTTACAAATACTGCAAGTAGTTTTATCGTGCATCAATTGCATATGCAGGGGCCTCCAAGGGCCATTTTATCGCTTGTATTAGTACTCGGTCTTATAGCTATACTAAATTTTGGTCAAGATATCACTGTAAAGATAATGAGCATGCTAGTATATCCTTTCATAGCTTCTCTACTTTTTATCGCAATATCTTTGATTCCACAGTGGAATACGTCAATGCTTAGTTTTTCAAGTGTTTCTACTGCTTCAACAGGAACAGGATATTTCGGAACGATATGGATGATACTACCAATCATAGTATTCTCGTTTAATCATTCTCCTATGATTTCGTCATTTGTTATGAAACAGAGAGCTACTTACGGAATAGAAGCTACTGATGCCAAGTGTGCTCAAATTCAAAAAGTTTGTTATATCATGACATTCGCTGTTGTTATGTTCTTTGTTTGGAGCAGTACCTTGAGTTTGACTCCAAATGATCTTATGATGGCAAAAGAACAGAACTTGTCAATCCTATCATATCTTGCTAATGAGCTTAATTCGCCTGTAATCACTATTGCAGCTCCTATCATTGCTTTTACGGCCATAACAAAGTCCTTCCTTGGCCATTATATAGGAGCGTATGAGGTAATGCGCGACATGATTATCAAGTCCAGTAAAACACGCGGGAAAGATATAGGAGAAAAAACAGTTAAGACAATGATCCTTACTTTTGTCGTATTAACATGTTGGTTTGTTGCTTATACAAATCCAAGTATTCTTGGACTTATTGATGCCCTTAGCGGTCCGTTAGTTGCTGCTATCTTATGTCTATTACCAATGTATGCGATTCATAAAGTACCAGTACTAGCTAAATATAAAGGGAAAACGAGCAATGTATTTGTCATTATTATAGGTATCCTTACTGTCCTAGCGAGTATTAATTCATTATTCTAATTCACTATTGTTGGTTCTCATGCAAAAATAGTGGGATATGAAAAAAGAACGAAAGATTCCTAGCGGAATTTAATCTTATATTGTTAAACCAAAGAGATTATGGTTTTGGACAAACTTCTCACATTGGAGTGTTTGTCCTTTTTTCTTTTTAATTCAAGCATATTAGGGTGCCGTCCCATGTCCATCAAGCTAATATTTTGAAGTATCCCCAAAACGAAAATTTTATCATTTTAGCCAAGAAGACTCCTTCCTCAAGGAACGCGAAGTGAGTAGGTGGGAGATGAATTGGCTTCGGACAAGGGATGGCAGAAAGCCATCTTAATTGTTCGACATACATAAACTGTTACTTCACTACCAACCGAATGTATGTTTGTTGTATAATAGAACCATATCGAAATGGGGGTGAAATGAATGATGATCAATAAAGCATATAAATTTCGTATCTATTCAAATAAAGCACAAGCGACACTAATCAATAAAACGATTGGTTGTTCTCGTTTTGTATTCAATCACTTCCTATTTCTATGGGATCATGCATATAAAGAAACAGGAAAAGGTTTGACATATGGTACATGCTCTGCCAAACTTCCTGCCTTGAAGAAAGAGTTTGTTTGGCTAAAAGAAGTGGATAGTATTGCGATTCAGTCATCTGTTCGCAACCTTGCGGATGCTTATACACGCTTTTTCAAAAAACAAAACAGTGCCCCGCGTTTCAAATCTAAGAGGAACAACGTGCAATCTTACACCACAAAACAAACAAATGAAAACATTGCCGTTGTAGGAAACAAAATAAAATTGCCAAAACTAGGTCTTGTTCGATTTGCCAAAAGTCGTGAAGTAAAAGGACGTATTTTAAATGCTACAGTTAGACGGAACCCTTCTGGCAGATACTTTGTGTCATTGTTAGTTGAAACAGAAGTGCAAGAACTTCCGAAAACAAATTCTTACATTGGAATGGATGTGGGACTAAAAGATTTCGCCATTTTGTCAGATGGAACAACCTATAAAAATCCGAAGTTTTTTCGATCATTAGAAGAGAAATTGGCAAAAGCACAGCGTGTTCTTTCTAGAAGAATGAGAGGGTCTTCTCGCTGGAATAAACAACGAGTAAAAGTAGCTAGAATTCATGAATACATGGCAAATGCTAGAAAAGATTACTTGGACAAAATCTCGACTGAAATCATCAAAAACCACGATGTTATTGGTATAGAGGATTTGCAAGTATCGAATATGTTAAAGAATCATAAGTTAGCAAAAGCAATTAGTGAGGTATCATGGTCGCAATTTCGAACTATGTTGGAATATAAGGCAAAATGGTACGGCAAACAAATCATTGTCGTATCGAAAACATTTGCTTCAAGCCAATTATGTTCTTGTTGTGGATATCAAAACAAAGACGTTAAAAATCTAAACCTACGTAAATGGGACTGCCCTTCTTGCCTTACACACCATGATAGGGATATTAACGCAAGTATCAATCTAAAGAATGAAGCGATAAGGCTTCTAACCGCAAGGACTGTGGAGATAGCCTAATAAATTAGAGTTCGATAGAACTCTTTACTTAGGAATCCCCCACTTCTAAACGAAGTGAAAGTGGGGGTAGTTCAAGACAATGAGTATACCAGCTCAAACTACACCATATAAAGTCATTATTTTGTGTCAAAAGTGATTTCTATTCTAAAGGGTCTCTTGGTTTATCAAACTACAATCCATTGTAGAATCAAAAATTTTAGCCATCTTATTGACCAGAATTATAGGCATGTCAAGAAACGTTTTGCCAAATCTGCAGGATTTTAAAATCTTCGCCATGATTCACGTACGATAAAAGGTATCGAGACTATTCATGCTCTATATAAACAAAGGTGAATTCTTCAAAGAGACTCCGCCTTTTCAACGTACAATAGACTTCAACAATTACTAGCTAATTCTTAAACCTTGATCCTTATTTACCTTAAGAAAAGCAAATACCTTAAAACAAAAAACACACTCGTTCTGATTAGGAACGAGTGTGTTTAGGTTATCTGAAAGGTACAAACTTCCATGAGCTAGGTTTTTGTGTTTTTTCCCCTAGTACAATCCAACTTTTCTCTGCATTTATATTCTCATAATTTAATGGATAACCATCTGTAAAAATATTATATTCTGTAGGGTTATCCGAGTTAATTTGAATTTTAAAGTCTGCTAAACTATCAGATTTCTCAGCAAGGTGAACCCAACTAGAATATTTCGACCAATTTAAATATTGATATTGATCATAATTAGAATGCTTCATGCGAAGGTATACGCTTTCACCGTGGTGTAGCTTTGCATCATTATCTTTGTAAAATACAAATTCTATAGGTGTACCAGATAAAGCATTGTTCTTATTATTTGCAAGTAAAACATAATCGTAACGATTTGCTATATACCATTCAAACGTTAGACCTTGAAAAGGAGATTCACTTGGTACGATATAATAGTTTTTCCCTGTTTCTATAACATTTCCTGCTATATCATAGATTTGTGCAGTTTCTAAACTTGGAGCTTGTACATTTTTAGTAAACGTTTTAAACCAAAGATTTAGGAAACCTGCTGTATTACGCTGAGATTCTCCTAAGCTTCGCTGCACAGCTGGGGTAACCATTTCTTGCCACAATTGCGCTTTACCTCTATTGTAATACTCAAATGTTTTATCATTAGCGATATTTTGAATTTCATGTTTAGCTACTCGAGCTGCATAATCAATCCATTCTTCAGGTGTAGATAGAGAGTCGCTATAATTCCCTCCAGTAGTGACTGCAAATTGATCTTGAATGGTTGTAACATAATTTTCAAAATAGCTATGATATTTTATAGCTCTCGTATCAATTGCGGTAAAATTTGCTGCATGCATAGGCTGTGTCGCATCTGTAAAGTAGTGCGTGGCTACCCCTAAGTAATAGAAAGCTTTTTCATAGTCTTTATTTCGTAAATGTTCTCCAGATTCATAAAAGTATTTCTTGCCTTGTGTAAGAGCGGTTGGATCTGTTTCTCCTCTATAATTTTCTTTAGTATCAGGATCATAAAAATGGGATTTCCATCCACCTTTAAAAACGCCGCCTATTCCCGTTCCACCATCGTTAAATTCTGCATTATAATCTGCATCATATAATCCTTTAGAAAATAGATCTTTATATTGCGGATAATTTAAGAAATCCACAGCCTGCTTATTTGCTTCAACATTAGATTCTGTTTTCATAATTTCAATAGCTTGTGTTGCAATCCATAAATGTGTACTTTTATCAGAATGATACGGAGCTTCTGCAGACCATCGAGCGGTAATAGGATCATTCTCAGTTAAATCAATTTGATCGAGATGAGCAAAACTACTTTGAGGAGCTACTCCTAAAATAGTTAAAGTCATTCCAGCTATACATAGTGTTGATGTGATTTTTTTCATTTTTTATTCCTTTCTAAATATGAAGATATAAGTATTATAAATACATCAATATCATGAAGATACAGGAAACTCCTAATATGTAATATTACATATTAATAAATTTGTATGAATGTATATGAAACTTAAAGATTCCTATAATGAACATGCAGGTTTCCTTTTATATTTGTTAGTTTTATCAGTAAAGTAGACTATATATCAACTTCAGATACTTGTTTTATGATACGAGTAATCAAACAAAAGGGGGGCCATACAAAATGATTAAACCATTATTAACAGGGCACTCTTTTAAGTACAGGAGATTATTAGCAGGTGGAGAAAATGTTGAAGATGTACAGACAGATAAACATATTCCATATGAACAAAATGAATTGTAGCAAACCCTAGAAAAGTACGATTCGAAGGAATTGAGTTATAAAAAGAAATATGTACATATTCATTATTGAAGTTATTAATAATAAAATGTATTATAGATAAGCGCAATTTATAATTCAAGTAAGTAGGAATGTGTATTCATAATAAATTAAATATTCAGAAATAACGTTATTGTCTGAAAAACGGGGTGGAATTAATAGAAACGTTACATATTAAATGATATGGATTGTATAGTTTAAAAGACTTTTACAGTAGAGAAGAAGTTTTTAAGAAGGTTATAAACAAAGAAATATTGCTCTATGTTGAAAAAATAAAAGCGCTTTATACAAAAGATAAGGGGACTTTATAAAGAATCGTTTTGTCATGAAAGCGAATTAAAGGTTAGATTAGGAATAATAGAATGCCCTAGTGACGAAAGTTATTCTGAAAAGAAGATGAAATCTCTTTTGATTTCACGGCATATCCATTAGAAAGCGCAAACTAAAGAGGGCAGTTGATTTTAAAAATTATAAATCGGTGAAGAAGAGGCTTATTTGTTAATAAGTATACTTAAGTACAGACACTTATTAATCTTTAATTTATTAAACTATTTTTGAATAACATATATCAGATACTTGAAAACGCACAAACCTTAATATTTTTATTATTTAATAAAAATATTAAGATTCTTAGGAAGAATACGTAGAGATTAGTGGGAAAAATAAACACGGAGGTTTGAAAAATGGGACAAGGAAGCAGGTTTCAAGCAAAACAACAAAATCGTCGTAATAAGGGGATATTTAATATCGCATTTAGTGTGGTAATAGTAACAGTTGGCATAGTGACGTATCAGTTGTTTTTCACTTCTGATACATCAAAGAAAGCAATTGCTCAAGAAAAGAAAGTAACAAAGATAGAAGAAAAGAAAAATGAAGATAAAGTAGCAACAAAGATAGAAGAAAAGAAAAACGAAGATAAAGAAGCAGCAAAGGTAGAAGAAAAGAAAAACGAAGATAAAGAAGCGGCAAAGGTAGAAGAAAAGAAAAACGAAGATAAAGAAGCGGCAAAGGTAGAAGAAAAGAAGAACGAAGATAAAGAAGCAGTAAAGATAGAAGAAAAGAAAAACAAAGATAAAGAAACAGCACATTTAGAAGCGGAACAAAAAGTAGAAGAACCTGTAAAAACGAACGAAAATGAAAATAAAGAGGGAGAAAAAACGATATCTCAAGAAAAGGGTTCTCAAACTAATTCTTCTTGGAAGGCAATTGGTACAGAGCAAGGAGCAAAACCTGCAATGCAATTTAAAGAAGGAACAGTAGATTGGAATGAGATGAAAAAAGCAATTTCTTATGCTGTTGATGTTCCAGAGAATCAATTGATTTTTGATTTTATTGGGAATAATGGTAATAATAAAGCCTACGGTAATGTACGAGATAAGCAAAGTAATAAAAAATATAAGGTTGATATTGATTGGGTAGAGAATCAGGGCTGGAAACCAGTATCTGTTCAAGTGGTAAAATAAATAAGCAAAATATAAATGCTATCCTCTCTTGTTATGAGCGACTAAGCTATTATAGTCTAGATAAGATAAACTTGGTTCTATATGGTGTTTTTTTATAGCCTAGTTTATACGATTTTAGGAAATTAATAGCATTTTATACCGCTATTAGTAACCTAATTTCCAAGAAATAGAGGTGATTGTAGGGTGACTAAACCTTTTGAAAAAAATAGTCGTTATATGGTTGGATTGGACAGTCTAAGGGGCCTAGCTATACTAGGTGTTATTTTGTATCATATTAATTTTAATTGGATGCCTGGAGGGTTTTTGGGAGTTACTGTATTTTTTGTACTTTCAGGTTATTTAATTACAGATATTCTAGCGATGGAGTGGAAGAGAAATAAGAGAATTGATTTAAAAAAATTCTGGCTTAGTAGGGCAAGGAGATTACTTCCTGGAATGCTTGTTATGCTCGTTATAACGTTGGCATGGATTACGATTTTTCATAGCTCTTTACTTGAAAAAATGCGTGGAGATTCATTAGCAGCGTTACTTTATGTTAGTAACTGGTGGTATATTTATCATAAATTATCGTACTTTGATAATTTTAACCAGCTTTCTCCATTGAATCATTTTTGGTCTTTAGCAGTTGAGGAACAATTCTATGTTGTTTGGCCGTTTATCATTAGTTTAGGACTTTACTACATAAAAAAACAGTCCCGTATGATTTTATTGATTTGTCTGGGAGCTGTTGCTTCAGCTTTAGCGATGGCAATTTTGTATGAACCTGGGGCTGATCCGAGCAGAATTTATTATGGCACAGATACGAGGGCCTTTTCTTTACTTATTGGAGCGGCACTTGCCTTAATTTGGCCAAGCAATAGGCTTGCAAATAAAATTATTCCAAAGGCGCGTCTCATTCTTGACGTAGTGGGAGGAACTGCTCTTATTATCATTTTGCTTATGTTTTGGAAGACGAATCAATATGATCCGTTTCTATACAAGGGCGGAATGGTTCTCTTATCAATTGCAACAGCATTGTTAGTGGCAAATCTTGCTCATCCAGCGAGCCGTATTGCTCAATTTTTACGATTTAGACCTTTACGTTGGATAGGAATAAGGTCGTATGGCATATACCTTTGGCATTATCCGATTCTTACATTGACGACTCCAAAAGTAAATGTTGGAGATTTTTCACTAATAAGAGCAATTCTTCAATTTCTTCTAATTATAATGATTGCGCAAGTTTCATGGAAGTATATAGAAAAGCCAATTCGACAAGGTGCGCTCCGAAATATTCAGTTTAAGAATTTAAGATTTCAAAATGTCGCTTTAGGTGTTAAGTTAGCTTTAATTTGTGCAGTATTCGTTTCGTCGATAGCCGTCTTTGGGTTATCAAACGCTAGTAAGGCTAAGGAGAATCCTCAACTAGATAAGGGAGAAGTAGTACAAACACAACCGGCGAAACATCCAGTTGCAGTTTGGGAAAATCCAACTCAAGAGACGCCCAAGAATCAAGAAGAATCAAAAGAAGTAGATTCTGCGCAACCTAAAAATTCTCCCAACATTACAGCGATAGGCGATTCCGTTATGATTGATATTGCTCCATATTTAAAAAATACTTTTCCTGATATTAGGATTGATGCACAGGTTGGTCGCCAGCTGTCAAAAGCGATTCCTGTAGTTGAACAGTTAAAGAATGAAGGGAATTTAGGAAACTATGTCATTATTGGGTTAGGTACAAATGGAGCCTTTACTACGGAGCAACTTGTATCATTAATAGAATTAATTGGAAATGAACGTAAAATGATATTTATTAATACGAGGGTACCACGTCCGTGGGAATCAATCGTGAATGAGAGATTGAAAGTGACGGTATCTAAATATCCAAATGTAACTCTAGTCGATTGGTATGCAGCAAGTGCTGGAGAGAAAGACTACTTTGCGCCTGATGGTGTGCATTTAACCAAAGTAGGTGCAGAAGCATACGCAGCACTTGTAGTCAAAGCTGTGAATCAATAATTCGATATGCATTATAAACTTCTGTTGCAAAGTTAATTGAAATATAAAAGATTTATGGTTGAGAAAGAAAATTTTTTGCAGTCATCAATAATGAATGGTTTCAATGCCTGTTACTATACGTGAGCTATGACGAAGGCTTTGAAATTTTGTGGATTTGGAAAAGTGTCTGTCGCTATACATGTCGATGTTCATGTTCTGTGAAATTACTAAGAGGAAGAAAGAATTGTAACTTCCTAAATCTAAAAATAAGCCCAAGGAATTATTTAATTCTTTGGGCTTATTTTTGAACCAGAATTGGGTATTGTTAGAGAGTAAGAGAGAAGGCGAAAGGAGATTAATAGATTAATTTCTTTCACCTTTTTATCTCATGTATAGCTCGGGGTAAATCCACAGCTGATGTTGAAGGTTTTTGGAAAAAGTTAGATGAAATGCATGTGCTTGTATGCCAGATTATGCAAAAGGTATATCTGAAGTCCTAAAAAATACTTTTGAGAAAGGATTCTCTATTGGGAAATGTGAAGGTATAAAACAGGAACTTCAGGTGAGAGATGAATGTTTGGCAAGCGTAAGTCTAGGTTTTTTAGTATACTATATGTATCTTATAAAATGTGAGGTATAGCCTACAAGAGTATATTGTAAAGGCAGTGAATATAGTATGTATAAAATCGGATTAGTCGGTCTAAAAAGTTCTATAGATCAAATTTTAAGCATGGTAGAAGAATTCAAACATGATTTGGAATTTATCCCTTATACTTATGAAAAAATAGAGGAGATTGAGAAAATTGTAATTGAACACGCTCCCCATGTCCATGCATGGCTTTTTTCAGGGCCACTTCCCTATGAAATTGCAAAAAAATATATAGGCACCGATAAAATAATGGTTTATGTTCCTGCAACAGAATCAGGTTTGTATAAATCTCTATTAGAGATGATCTATGAACAAGGGAGAATTATTGAGAAACTAAGTATCGATACTATGTCTTTAAATAATATTAGTGAAGAAGCTTTATCACAGTTACATATAAAGAAACCACAGATTTATACGAAAGTATTTGATTTGGATATTGATATGGAGGAATTATTGAATTTTCATATGGATTTATGGGAAAAAGGTAAAACATCAGGAGCCTTAACTTGTTTCCCATCAGTATGTGATTCTCTAAGAGAGCATGGAATCCCATCTTACAAGATGTCGATGAGTAAGATGGAAATTCGACAGACGCTTAGAATACTTTCTGAGAAAGTAAAAGCCTCCTATTTTAAAGATGCACAAATTGGTGTCGAAATCATTGAAATTGAGTATTTTAATAAAGTTGCGGAGGAAATGAAGACTCCATATCATTTGCAATATTTGGAGATTAGATTGAAAGAAATATTGATTCAGCTTGGTGAAACAATTAACGGGTCTTTTTCAGATAAGGGAAACGGTAGATATATGATTTTTAGCTCTCGTGGTGCAATTGAAAGAGAAATACAGATGCTGCAAGATGCTGTTCAGAGATTAGCGTTTGAAGCAGATACAACTGTTGCCGTGGGAATTGGCTTTGGTGAGACTGCATATTCGGCAGAAATTAATGCTTTTCGTGCAATTCAGCATTCTAAGGGAATGAAGAAGCGTGGGATTGTAATTGTTCAAGATGATGGTAAAATTGTTGAATCGCCGGGTGATAAAAAAGAATTAAGTTTTACAATTCGTACCCAAAGTGAAGTCCTTTTAGAGAAATTAAAAAAAGGGAATATCAGTGTGAAAACGTATAAAAAAATATCGGCTCTTATAGATAAAATGAAATGGAATTGCTTCACAACAAAGGAATTAGCGACACATCTTGAGATGACAGAACGGAATGTGAGACGTATTGTTACGGATATGTGCGAGGTTGAATTGGCACAATGTATTGGTCAAGAGACATATGCTACACGTGGAAGACCAAGTAAAATTTATCGATTGTTATAAGCATCCATTAGGGGTGCTTATTTGTTTTGTAATGAATATAAGATTTATTTGTCTGAAAATATTGAAATTTATAAAAATAACTAATATACTTAATTTAAGGAATTTTTTCCTTAAATGAACCGAAAATAAAATTTCTAATGAAATTTATATTGAAAAGGAGCTGAAATACATGTCTCAAATAGCAGGAATTCATAATTTAATTGAAAATATTCAAGGCGAAGTTGTTAGATGGAGGAGACATTTACACAAATACCCTGAACTATCATTTCAAGAAGAAAATACTGCACAATTTGTTTTTGAAACGCTACAAACTTTTGGTAATTTAGAAATTACGCGCCCGACAAAAACAAGTGTTATGGCCCGTTTAATTGGTAATCAACCAGGAAAGGTAATTGCATTACGAGCAGATATGGATGCGCTTCCAATTGTGGAGGAGAATGATTTTGATTTTGTGTCACAGAAGATAGGCGTAATGCATGCTTGTGGACATGATGGACATACGGCAATACTACTGGGTACGGCATGGGTTCTTACACAATTAAAAAATCAAATTAAAGGGGAGGTGCGTTTTATATTTCAACACGCTGAAGAACTCCCACCTGGTGGTGCTCAAGAACTAGTGCAAGCTGGTGTGCTAAATGGAGTAGATATGATTATTGGAAGTCATCTTTCGTCGGCGCTTCCTTTGGGGAAGATTGGCTTGAGTTACGGTCCAATGATGGCTGGAGCAGATACTTTTAATATTACGGTGTTAGGTGAAGGAGGACACGCATCGCAACCTGAATTAACGATTGACCCCATTGTAATTGGAACTCAGATTGTTACTAATCTCCAACACATTGTTTCAAGATATCGAGATGCTCAGGAAACGCTTGTAATTTCAGTGACTCAGTTTAATGCGGGAGGTGCGATTAATGTTATCCCAGATAAGATAAGTATAGGGGGATCTGTTAGAAGCTTTAATCCAGAACTGAGGGAAAAGGTTCCAACTTTTATTGAGCGAATAGTAAAAGGAATTACAGAAGCGCATGGAGCTACATATGAATTCAATTATCATTTTGGCTATGCTCCGACTATAAATGATGAAGAAATAACAAGATTGATGGATGAGACAGTGTGTGAAATATTTAGTGAAAACAATCGAGAGATTTTAAAACCAATTATGGGGAGTGAAGATTTCTCTGCCTATCAACATATGACTCCAGCATCCTATATTTTCATAGGGGCTCGTAATGAAGAAAAAGGAATTATCTATCCTCACCATCATCCCAAATTTACTATTGATGAACAAGCTTTACAATATGGAGTACAGTTATTTGTGCACGGTACTCACAAGATGTTAAACCTAACGTATTAGGGGGATAATAGTATGAAAATCATACATTGGCTTAGCATTATTCCATTTTTAGGATTTATTGTAGGGGCTTTATTTACAAATAAGGTGAGTCCTTATGTTTTTGGAATGCCATTCTTCCACTTTTGGATTGTACTCTGGTCACTTATAACCACAGCTATCTTAGCGATTATTTATAGAATAGATCCTGTTAATCAGAAAGGGGATTCAAAATGAATATTGCCGTGTTATTCATTTTATGTTTTTTCGTCATCCCTATTTTGATTAGTATTCGTGCTAAAAAAGGACAAGAAATGGATTTAGAGCAATGGTCGGTTGGGGGTCGTGGAATGGGAGCCCTGTTGATCTTCCTTCTGTCTGCAGGCGAAATGTATACTACCTTTACCTTTTTAGGAGCAAGTGGTTCAGCTTATGGAGAGGGGGGATCTATTTTTAGTATCATAACATATGGGTGTTTAGCAACGGTAATCTCCTACTGGACCTTTCCTGTTATTTGGAGGTATGCAAAGAAACATAAGTTAGTTTCACAGTCGGACTTTTTTGTGAAAAAATATCAAAGTCCTTATCTTGGGGTACTTGTTGCAGTTATTGGTGTAATAGCCTGTACATGCTATTTAGTACTGCAATTGAAGGGACTAGGATATATCGTTTCTGCAACATCTTACGGTGCCATATCTTCTACAACAGCCATTTGGTTAGGAGCGATAGGTGTAACTATTTTTGTAATGGTTTCCGGTATTCATGGCTCTGCGCAAACATCGATTCTAAAGGATATTCTAATTCTTGGGATTGTCGTATTTTTAGGACTTTAATTTCCTATTCATTATTATGGCGGGATTCAACCTATGTATGAGGCAATTGAAAAAGTAAAACCGAACTTTACCATACTACCTGAACAGGGAATGAGTATATCATGGTATATATCGACAGTAATATTAAGTTCTATTGGATTTTATATGTGGCCACATGGTTTTTCCCCCATTTTTGCTGCATCAAGTGAAAAAGCATTACGAAAAAATGCAATTTTAATGCCGATGTACCAATTAATTTTACTATTTGCCTTTTTCGTTGGATTTGCTGCAATCTTACGGATGCCAGGATTAAACGGTAGTGATATTGATTCTATTTTGCTGCAACTGTCTAAACAAGCTTTTAATCCGTGGTTTGTAGGGGTAATTGGCGGAGCGGGAGTGTTAGCGGCACTAGTTCCAAGTTCATTATTATTAATAGCAATATCAACATTGCTTGCCAAAAATATATATCAAGTATGTAATCCTTCTGTAACGGAAAAGCAGCTTGGCAAATTGGTAAAATACTTAGTTCCGTTTATTTCTCTTGTAGGAATTTACTTGACCTTTAAAGGAGGGAATACCCTGTTTAGTCTAGCTCTAATTGCTTATAATTTCATTACACAACTCGCTCCAGCTTTTTTTGCGAGTTTGATGAGAAAGAACTTTGTGACTAAACAAGGGGCGTTTGCTGGGATTATTACAGGTGGATTGTTAGTCTCAATTATGGACTTAGGAAACCTTAGTATTGGAAAAATATTTCCTAATTTTCCTCAGGTAATTAAAGATTTAAATGAAGGAATTATCGCTTTATTTGTGAATATTGTAGTTTTAGTAATAGTCAGTTTGATGACCAAAAATATTTCAAATGTTCATCAGGACAAGAAAACTGTAAATATATCAAAAAAGTCCCTAAGTTAGATTGGGGACTTTTTTATTGCTAGATAGATACAAGAGCAAAAACGTTAAGATAGTAAATACGGTTCTGGTGCAAAAACTCTAGGGCGAATCTCTAAATCTTGGAGGCACTTATAGTACTACTCTTTAAAAATCTTAGCTTTATATTGCGATGTAACGATACCTATATGTAATTAAATACCTCTAGCAAACCCCTCCATTTATTACGAAAGGGGTTTGCTATTCACATAACTTATCATTTTCGGTAGTTAGGATATAATTAAAACCGAATTGATAGAAACCTATTTTTGTACTGTATGCCATTTTACTACTGCTATACAGATAGGCTCAAGCTACGCTGGTGGTGCCCCGGATACCCATGAAGTGCCATTCCAGCGCCACCATGATCCATTCCAAAAATACCAGGTTCCTTGGGACCATGCCCAACCTGTAAAAGCACCGGTATTAATATCGAATTCATACCAACTGGATCCAAGTTGTACCCAGCCCAACCAAGGTTTTCCATTAACAAAATAGTACCATTGCCCATTTGATTGAATCCAACCATTTGTATTAGAAGGAATAAGACCATTCATGGTCCAATCACAAGTCCAATTCTGTGCAAAATTATTATCATCTGAATTAGGGGCAAAACGTGCAAAATGAACGTGGGGTCCTGTTGTATTTCCTGAATTATCCACGTTTCCAAGGAAATCTCCTGCTTGGACTGTGGAACCCTTTACTAAATAACCAGCAGGATAAACATGAGCATACAAAGTGTAGTACCCATCACTACCTTTAATTGCTACACCATGAGCTTCCGGACATAATGATGGTTGATTAGTATTATCCCAACACGTAGTGTTTCGGTTGACATATACTACTGTGCCCGACTCTACAGCATAAACAGGTGTGCCATTGCCAACAAAGCCTGTTATTACCCCATTACTTACTTGCATCACTTGCCATTTGATACCGGAAAATCCTATATCTCTGGCGCCTTTATGATTTTCGCTACACTCAGTACCCACGACATAGACTGGCTGTGATGTGTTAAAGGGAGTACGTTGATATTGATAAGGCATATTATTTATTCCACTCCTTTATTATGAAATGTTACATTCTGATAAAACAATTAAAAGATGCTTGTCCGTTTGTTTACTGTCATAAATACATTTTTGTTTAAAAAGACTAAAACGAATTTCCAGGTGGAGTAGTTGGTGGTGTAGTTGGTGGAGTAGTTGGTGGAGTAGTTGGTGGAGTAGTTGGTGGAGTAGTTGGTGGAGTAGTTGGTGGAGTAGTTGGTGGAGTAGTTGGTGGAGTAGTTGGTGGAGTAGTTGGTGGAGTAGTTGGTGGTGTAGTTGGTGGAGTAGTTGGTGGAGTAGTTGGTGGTGTAGTTGGTGGTGTAGTTGGCGGTGTATAGTAATCTACATTTACATTCACATTCACATTATTAACAAAAGGAATATAGTCCATTTGGTTTTGGTTGTAGGAACGATCATTAGAATCTTCATAATTGCGATTTCTATTTTTTCTTGGATTACGAGGATGAGGTTTAGGCATGTTTTAAACTAACCTCCTTTCATTCATAGAATAGCTTGTACAATATTAATAAATGCAGCTTGTCCACTCTTTGTAACGGTACTCGCCCAATTCTTGTATAAAATATTAAAGTTAATATAACCCCACTTATTGGTAACCCAAAAAGCTCACTCCATATCTATTTGTATATAAGGAATGAGCTTTTTTCTATTAGGGGTCACCATATCATTTCGGGCGAATTTAACCTTTTGAAGTGATGCGAAATAAAAGATTCATGTAGAATTGGAATTTATGGGGAAGAGGATATGGAGAAAGAAGAAAATGAGTTTTATAAGAAAGAAAAAGAGTGAAAAAATCGTAATGGAAGAATAGAAAAAGGTTAAATCAGAGGGATGAAAATCTTATGAAGATGGTCAGAGAGATTCAAGATGCTAAACGTACTATCTCCAAAATTATCTTTTATAGTTGAAGTTTTCCGAATAATAAGTTACATTTTTAAAGTTCAAGCAACTTTATGACAGTACAAAAAGGGGAGAAATATTGTTATTATGCAAAAAATGAAATGGAAGAACTATGTATGTTATTTTGTAATTCTTATGCTTCTTGTAACAGCAGTAACAGTCAAACCAGCTATCTCTAAAGCTGAAGAATCTGATGTTAATATTACATTATTGGGTACTGCAGATATTCATGGTAGATTTATGCCTTGGGATTATGCGCTTGATGGTGCAAATATGAGTGGAAGTTTAACACAGCTTTATACGGTTATAAAGAAAGTACGTCAAGAAAATCCGAATACCATATTAGTAGATGCCGGGGATACAATTCAAGGAAACTCAGTAGAATTATTCAATGATAAGCCACAATCTCCAATGATGGTAGCGATGAACACAATGGGATATGATGCTTGGGCATTTGGAAATCATGAATTTAACTTTGGATTAGATACATTGAAAAAAGTTAGTGAGCAATATAAGGGAAAGATGTTAGCAGGAAATATTTACAAGGAAAATGGAGAGCGTTTTCTTCCTGCATATACAATTGTTGAAAAAGGTGGAATTAAAGTCGGGATTATTGGTATGAATACACCAATGATTAGTGATTTTGAAAAAGGGACAGATCATTTGGATGGTTTGGTAGTGAAAAATCCAGTAGAAGAGACAAAGAAGGCCATTAAAGAATTAGAAGGTAAAGTAGATGTAATGGTAGGCGTTATGCATATGGGATTAGAAAATGAGAATGGGATCCCTGGTACTGGTGTTCAAGATATTGCGAATGCTTGTCCGGAACTAAGTGCTATTTTTGCAGCTCATATGCATAAACTTGTTAAAAAAGAAGTTTTAAATGGCGTTATTATTACAGAACCAGATAAATATGGAACGCATATCTCGCGTATTGACCTTACTTTTACAAAGCAAGATGGGAAGTTGGTTTTAAAAGATAAAACAGCTACCGCTATACCTGTAAAAAATGCAGATGGAACAACGGTATTATCTGATCCTACACTTGAAGAAACATTAACACCTTTTCACGAATATGCGAGAGGAGATGCAAATGTTGTAGTCGCTCAATTAAAGGGTAGAAATCTTGTTCCTGAAAATGAAATAAAGGGTATTCCAAGTGTTCAAATTCAAGAGACACCTTTATCAGATTTCTTTCATGAAGTCATGCTCTATTACAGCAAGGCAGATGTAGTAGCCCATCAAATTGATAACGACTATGCCCGTTTGGATGTAGGTCCTATTAAGAAGAAAGATATTGCATATAATTATCAATATGCATTGGGAGAAATTACAGTATATAAGGTAACTGGGAAAGATTTAAAAGACTACATGGAATGGGCGGCAGGATATTTTAACTCATCTCGTGCAGGAGATGTAACCGTTAGCTTTGATAAAACCCGCCGTGCGTCTAAATACAGTACGAATGATTTCTTTGGTGGCGTAAAATACGAAATTGACTTAACAAAACCATATGGAAGTAGAATTACAAATCTACGATCTATTCGTACAAATAAACCAATCAAAATGAGCGATGTTATGACACTGGGAATGAATGCATATAGAATGGAGGCTCTTCAGGCAAAAGGTGGAGCTTTAGAGGGGCGTAAGTTTGAACAAATTTGGTCATCTAAACAAGAGAATGCATTTGGAGAAACAGGTGGAACCATCCGTAACCTTGCTATTACATATTTAAAAGAGGTAAAGAATGGTGTATACACGCCAAAAGTTATGCATAATTGGAAAATTACTGGTGTAGATACACATTCTTCAGAGCATAAGGCTGTAGTGGATCTTGTAAATAAAGGGATACTAGAAATTCCAAAAACAGAAGATGGAAAATATACAAATGTAGCATCTATAAATACTAAAGATTCAATTACAAAAGAAGAGATTGCAGCACTTTCTCAAAAAGCTAATATTAATCCGGATCAGTTTAATCGTGTAAAAACAAAAGGTGAATTTTACAAAAACTTAATAGGGTTATTAAAAAAATATAAGAAAAATGGTCTGTGCAAAAAATCTATTAAACTTGAACATACGGATACTACTACTCTATAAAGGTGTGTGATCGGTATGGAAACAAAAGATTTGTTCAAGTAGAAGCATTATGAGCCTGACATTATTTTGTTAATAGTGAGATGGTACAGCAAAAGTCATATGAAACGTATGGAAATATAGAGAATCATCGATAAAAAGTTAGAAAAATTTTTGGTAAAATAGGTTTCATTTTTTAAGAATACACTGCTGCATATGAAACTGCCTATAAGGGCGGTTTCTTTGTATTTTTCTTAAAATTTGAGTTTGCGATGTATTTTTGAATTTTATAGACTGCGGCTTAATAGCTGCAGTCTTTTTTATGCTTATAAACATTGAGGTATGTGAGGGAATCTACTTTAACTGTGAAAATCTTATTTTATATCTGGCATGTAAGGGGATTGGATGAATCTTTAAATGGTCTTCTTTGTTTACGATCTCAAAAAACTTATCCGGAGCTATGCTTCTTTTAAATAGTCAGTAGAATCATTTATCATTTTAGCCAAGAAGACTCCTTCCTCAAGGAACGCGAAGTGAGTAGGTGGGAGATGAATTGGCTTCGGACAAGGGATGGCAGGAAGCCATCTTAATTGTTCGACATACATAAACTGGTACTTCACTACCTATCGAATGTATGTTTGTTGTATAATAGACACATATCGAAATGGGGGTGAAACGAATGATGATCAATAAAGCATATAAATTTCGTATCTATCCAAATAAATCACAAGCGATCCTAATCAATAAAACGATTGGTTGTTCTCGTTTTGTATTCAATCATTTCCTATCCCTATGGGAGAATGCATACAAAGAAACAGGAAAAGGTTTGACATATGGTACATGCTCTGCCAAACTCCCTGCCATGAAGAAAGAGTTTGTTTGGCTAAAAGAAGTGGACAGTATTGCGATTCAGTCGTCTGTTCGCAACCTTGCGGATGCTTATACACGCTTTTTCAAAAAACAAAACAGTGCCCCGCGTTTCAAATCTAAGAAGAACAACGTACAATCTTATACCACAAAACAAACAAATGAAAACATTGCCGTTGTAGGAAACAAAATAAAATTGCCAAAACTAGGTCTTGTTCGATTTGCCAAAAGTCGTGAAGTAAAAGGACGTATTTTAAATGCTACAGTTAGACGGAACCCTTCTGGCAGATACTTTGTGTCATTGTTAGTTGAAACAGAAGTGCAAGAACTTCCAAAAACAAATTCTTACATTGGAATGGATGTGGGACTAAAAGATTTCGCCATTTTGTCAGATGGAACAACCTATAAAAATCCGAATTTTTTTCGATCATTAGAAGAGAAATTGGCAAAAGCACAACGTGTTCTTTCTAGAAGAACGAAAGGATCCTCTCGCTGGAAAAAACAAAGAGTAAAAGTAGCTAGAATTCATGAATACATGACGAATGCTAGAAAAGATTACTTGGACAAAGTCTCAACTGAAATCATCAAAAACCACGATGTTATCGGTATAGAGGATTTGCAAGTATCGAATATGTTAAAGAATCATAAGTTAGCAAAAGCAATTAGTGAGGTATCATGGTCACAGTTTCGAACTATGTTGGAATATAAGGCAAAATGGTACGGCAAACAAATCATTGTCGTATCGAAAACATTTGCTTCAAGCCAATTATGTTCTTGTTGTGGATATCAAAACAAAGACGTTAAAAATCTAAACCTACGTAAATGGGACTGCCCTTCTTGCCATACACACCATGATCGGGATATTAACGCAAGTGTCAATCTAAAGAATGAAGCGATAAGGCTTCTAACCGCAAGGACTGTGGAGCTAGCCTAATCAATTAGAGTTCGATAGAACTCTTTACTTAGGAATCCCCCACTTCTAAACGAAGTGAAAGTGGGGGTAGTTCAAAAGCGTTACACACTTCCATAACCGTATTCCAAACTTCTTCAGCAGCCATACCTATCTTTTGTGCTTCTTCTATAATATCGTCCATATAAAAAGAAGGATCTTTATCTATCGTGTTGATCTTGTTGAATTGATTAAAAGCTGTGTAAAACATCTTAGTATCCTCGATGGACTCCAGCTCATAGAAGTCTTTGACTTTACCGTAAAACTTTTGTTGTTTACTTTCCAATAGTCTTGCTTACCCCATTTCCTAAGTGGCTTAATTACATCTTAAATAAAGCTATAGAACCGTCAACTATTTATATTTTTTAATTTATTTACGATAGTCCGCCTAAAACAGGGGGACTATCGTAATATGACCCTATCGAACTTGCACAGCTTATTTGTAACCTGCAGGTGCAAATGTATAATTTGGTTGCTTAAGATCCCTTACAAGGGAATCTGAGAGATCGTTTTCCCTGAGATGCCATCTTAGTAGACACATCAACGAGTATAAGACGTTTAGGAATTTTTATAAGCCCGAACAGGATCCCGATTAGTTACCACCCTTAGTATGTAATGAAGAATACACTTAATGGCAGCAACTCAAGGGTTAATACTGAGGAGGGCAAAAAAAGTTGTTAAAGATATTACTCAACAGCAATAATAGGGGGATCGCCAGCATTTTGGAAAAAACTAAGATAAGCAAAAAATAAAATAAGCCATCTATTTGGATAGCTCATTTACATAATTCTCGTTACTGGAAGTGAATAGTTTCAGATTAACATGAACTAAATAATGAGGGGAGCGATCAAGTCCAAACCGAGTTCTGTATGTAACATATATTGATTAAATGTATTGATTAAGAAAGTGAGGCTAAAACAAATGAACACTTCCAATCAATTTAACCCTCCTATTCTGTTTATCCCAAAAGAGAAAGAATGTTACGAAAAAAGAATATCTGTCTTGGTTTCCATCAAGATAGATCCTAAGAATTTATCTCTTTGTTCAAGTTTGAGCCATCAGTTTACTGCGACAGGTACGTATTCTGACAAATCAACTAGGGACATTACAAAACTTGTAGAGTGGTACTCTAGCAATCTTTCAAGTGCAATAGTTTCAAATGAGGAAGAAACAAAAGGTTTGACTACAGCAATTAATACTGGGGAAGCTCGAATTTTTGCAAGATTAGGCGGAATCATGAGTTCGGATAGCTGTCTCACTGTTACCGAACCAGTGGTTCAAATGAAAAATTTAAAGGGATCCAATGATTATACGTTGGGTATAAATAAAACAGTTTCTACGACTGAGACAACCAGTATGAATTGTCCTAGTAGAACTTTTGGTTTTGGTAAGGGCGTCTTACTGCTTGAGAATGATGTTGCTTCTTATGATTTTGCCAAACAACTTTGGTCACTCACTCAATATACTGTTGTACAGATATCTCCATCAATTATCAAAGATCAATACGCTACAGGTAAACAACTGGCAGCGGATTACTGGTGTGTTTGGATCGGAATTCAAGGGAATATTACTGATCTGGACGTCATGGAAATGATGCAACCAGGAGGAATCATTGATGAATTCGTCAAGCTTGGTGGGATTTTTATTGTACACGATACAGATACTAATCCAATAATTGTAACATCTCCTGAAGGATTTGAGTTCATTGGGGGTAAATCTGAGTCACTAACACAATTTTCGAGGCTCGTACAAATACCTGTGTCCTTTGAGTATCTTCGAACATATTTATATATTAACTCTATCAAGAAAGAAGGTAACTCTATGGCTCTTGAAACTAACTGTGAGACTTGTACTCCTCCTGAAGGTTCCACATCGATTCTTACTGTGGATATACCAGGTGGTCTAGCTATTAATCTATTGGGAATTCATATCGAAGCTTGTCCAATCTGTGTTACAGTATTTACTGATGGATCCGATACACTTACATCTCAACAACAAGATATCACAAATAATCTTATCAAAATCGTTCAGAATTTAGTTCCAAATATTCCTGGTGCTTAAAGGGAAATAGTTTGTAATTTAATACAGGGCTTGGCCAAAAAACGGTCGAGTCTTTTTTGTTTTTTCCAAAATGCTGGCGATCCCCTAATAGTGTGTGCTCCTTCTTAGTTTAATCTTTTAGGAAATTGAAAAGTTTATTCTACAGTTTTCTCTGCTCAACAGACATCATCTTTGAGAGAACACCAAATAAATAACCTTTGAAGTCTTTTCTAATTTTGTTCATCTTCAGAGCAAATACAGATTGTTTAAACGCTTAGATTGCCACCTCAGTTGTCTCAACTAAGTCAGGTGCATACTTGTTTGCGCCAATTTAACTTTACCCCAAATAGCATATATCTCCTTAGCTGTACCAAAGAAGGGGGATACTGCATTGATAAATTCCATAGGTACACATGAGTTAACCAAACATGAGGTAACTCTTAACAGTTGCTTCTCTAATATCTCGTGTATCTATCAGTTCTCTCTCAGAGCAGAAGATCTGGAACTCATGCATGGTAGCCATATAAGATTGAATTGTACGAGGGGACAGATTAGCAAACTCTTTTTCCTCCTTGAAATCCTTCATAGCAAACTTAAGTAGCATTTTCTTTACAGTCTTTTCTCAGTTTTATGGAAACAAAAAAAGAGGACTACCCCTGAGCCAGCTGATTTGCTGACTAGAAGTAGTCCTCTTTTAACTTGTGGTGTCTGATGGAGACCTCCACAGTTTTAGCTTTTGAGAATACCCTCTCAATCCTTGATACTATTAAGTTTTATGACCCCGGAGAGGCTCGAACTCACGACCTCCACAGATGTGACTTTTGAGTTGGTACTCTCAAGGGAGATATTGTAAATGATTATTAACTAATAGATTCACTGAGACAGCAAACTAACAAGGTGTACTATTCAGACAAAACTTGTGAGCTAGTATTCGACAAAAGTAGGAGACTAAAATAGGTGCCGTCTCAGGTGGTATTGATAGGGAAAAAATTGGTAATAAATAGAATAACTATTTATGAAAACTAAGAGGAGGAATATAAAATGTTTAAGTGGTTTAAGAAGTCGGTTAACGGGCACGATAATCTAGATCAGGCTGCTATTGAGTTTTATATCGGTGACGATAGAGTCGTTCTCATAGGTGCTGATGCAAAGAACTTTGTAGCTAACTTTAATAAGAAATACCAAACTCTATATGTTGAAAATAAATTAACTGGAACGAATATACGATTTAGGGTGTCTCATGTGGGTACCTACAAGAGAACAACTTATAAAGTAGCAATTGGGAGGTAGGAAATTAATGGATATTATGGAGATAGTAATAAACAAGTGATTTGCTGGCTCGGTCGCCTTGTTAGTTGTAGCTATAGGGAGTTGGTTCTTCCTGTGGAGCGATGTACCTAAAAAGAAGTGAGGCATCCAGCTCAGGGGGAACGATAAAGTTTTACTCGATTGGTTACAACTACAGAGGTAGGACTGTTAAAGAATCCTACTAACTAGCAAAACCCTCACCTCGATGTGGTCACTTTTCAGTACATAAACATAGGAACTATAAAGGGTATAAAAATATAACTATTGAGCTCTACCTGAGAAGGTAAAATCCCCTTGGAGAATCCCCCTGTTAGGTACTACTCATATTATTCCACCTCACCAATACAAACAAAAGAGGTAGAATCTTTATATTCCTACCTCACTAGTTTTATTCATTGTTAACATACTAAAGTATTTCCTTAGTAGCTTTTATGTAATCTACCGTCTCGTAAGATATTCTGCTGTCTTTATAAAAGTTAACGTTCCTCCCAGTTAGTTGATTCTTCAAGTACAACTTCTTATTACGTCCACTACCTAGGAATAGCACCATATCTGTACCCGTAAAGATAAACTCTCTATTACCGCTATAAACGAGAACGGCCTTAGTAGGTAAATGATCCATCCTCTCTTTGTGTTCTTTTAAGGCACCCCAATCACTCTTAAAGTCATCTGCAAGTTTTCTAAATAGTTTCTTAATCACTTTGTATTCTCCCTAATAGTTATTACATTACCCGAGTCACAACTTTATGTAAATACTTTACAAATTGATCGAAAGAAATGGGAAGTAACCTATGAGGCGTGTTGAATAGGTAAACCCTCACCTCGATGCAATCCTTTTTAGCTGAACTTATATCAGAACTATATAGTAACTGGTAGAGTGAATGCTATGTTGTGTAAATCTATGATAGCCAGCTCTGTAGTATACTCCAAGATTACATAAAACGATCCATAAATAGAAAAATGAGCACTCCTATTCATAGCGATGAACTGCACCCCAATTGTTAGACACAGTCTAACAATTGGAGGTGCAGTTTTTCTATTTATGCACAGTTAGGAAAATCCTTCTTACAGCCAACGTCGGGCTATCGCCCTGCGCACATTTGAGAAAGGAGGATTCTTTCAAGAATTATGTGAAATAAATCCCTTATTTTAGGATTCGCTTCTAGGCTGTTAGTTATTAATGGGGAAAAATTTAGTTTACTGGTTATTGAGTTTTTTCTTTGCAATTCATTTTTGTTTTTTTGTTCTATTTACATCTGAAATGGGGAAGCCTGTTCCATATAGGTCTTGGGTAATATCTTTTTTGTTAATGTTGTTGTGATTATGTTCCACTTGAGATGATGTTTTTAGCAGTTGTTCTTGTTCTTTACTAGGGGTATTCAGAGCATCCGATGGGACGCGATTAATCTGTTCGCTTAATAGATTTTCTTTATCCATATTATACAGCTCCTTTTTGGAATTATATAAAAACCAATGTAATTATTAATAGACACTTAAATATTTTGTGTTTTTGAATGGAATTATATACAAAACTTATATCGCAAATTAAAGTAAAGTTCAATAATTTGTGAAAAATTTGATAAAAAGATCTTTTATTCGTCCATAGCTTTTACAAGTGACGTGTATTATAACCAATAGGGTTACTGAGGTAACTCTTTTTCTTATGGGACTAACGGGAGATTGAGTTCAACAATCTAAAAAATCCGGTTTCTTAGCGTACAAAATTCGCGTTTTGTTCTTGCTACCCCGAGATGAAATGGGAGGGAATGTTTTGGGGCAGGATACCTTTAAAGTTATTTTTTAAATCAATCCTATTTTTTTATATGGAACTAGCGATATTATGAAATCCATCTATTTCGCAGATAAAGAACTACATGATAAATATCGCCACAAGATTCCACAATTTTATGCGATGGGTGATGCACTAGGGATAGCGTACAAAGTACTTAAATCTTAACAAAAGCGTTGTTATATAAAATAATCCCCTGAAATCTAGGGGATTTAGGAAAACATCTATGAAAAACTATATTATAAGGAATGGCATTCTTTTAGTTTCAAATCTTTCGAATTCTATAGGGCAATATGCAAACGTTGCTATAGGTTCTGAAGTTTCGTTTGTAAAAAAAGTGTGGTTAATTACTTCACCAGAAGAAGAATAAAAAGTAATTTTGGTTTTTGATATTGGAGGAAGCGTTATTACTAGTGGTTTACTTGTCATACTAATCAGCTCCTAAATTATTTGGTTTTACATGAACTTAATATGTATTCAATAAATATATATGAATTCATTTTATAAATTTAGTACTTTATGAATTGAAAAATTTAACAAAATAGTTGTTTGAGAGGAAGAGAATATACAGGAATAGTTTCGGGAAGCTATTAAGGATAATGAAAAGGCAATGGAAGAGCTTAAAAACTACAAGAGTAATAGTGATCAGATTAATAAAGCAATTACAGATAGATTGATAAAATTGAATGAAAATAATAGATAGTTAAAGATGGCATTACATGTTAAAGGTGAATTTGATGCTGGTGTTGTAGTGAAGGAGGTTTAAATAAAATCCTTATTTAAGCATAAAAAGAGCGCTAATCGAGAGCGCTCCTTATACCTAATTATAATGAAAGTGACGAGCTCACATTATTTAGAAAGGTAGTATTATTGTATGCCAAAGTATGAGATTAGTGAATGGATTAAGACAAAATCGTTATTTGATTGAACTACCCCCACTTTCACTTCGTTTAGAAGTGAAAGTGGGGGATTCCTAAGTAAAGAGTTCTATCGAACTCTAATTTATTAGGCTAACCCCGCAGTCCTTGCGGTTAGAAGCCTTATCGCTTCATTCTTTAGATTGATACTTGCGTTAATATCCCGATCATGGTGTGTAAGGCAAGAAGGGCAGTCCCATTTACGTAGATTTAGATTTTTAACGTCTTTGTTTTGATATCCACAACAAGAACATAATTGGCTTGAAGCAAATGTTTTCGATACGACAATGATTTGTTTGCCGTACCATTTTGTCTTATATTCCAACATGGTTCGAAATTGTGACCATGATACCTCACTAATTGCTTTTGCTAACTTATGATTCTTTAACATATTCGATACTTGCAAATCCTCTATACCGATAACATCGTGGTTTTTGATGATTTCAGTTGAGACTTTGTCCAAGTAATCTTTTCTAGCATTCGTCATGTATTCATGAATTCTAGCTACTTTTACTCGTTGTTTATTCCAGCGAGAGGATCCTTTCGTTCTTCTAGAAAGAACACGTTGTGCTTTTGCCAATTTCTCTTCTAATGATCGAAAAAACTTCGGATTTTTATAGGTTGTTCCATCTGACAAAATGGCGAAATCTTTTAGTCCCACATCCATTCCAATGTAAGAATTTGTTTTTGGAAGTTCTTGCACTTCTGTTTCAACTAATAATGACACAAAGTATCTGCCAGAAGGGTTCCGTCTAACCGTAGCATTTAAAATACGTCCTTTTACTTCACGACTTTTGGCAAATCGAACAAGACCTAGTTTTGGCAATTTTATTTTGTTTCCTACAACGGCAATGTTTTCATTTGTTTGTTTTGTGGTATAAGATTGTACGTTGTTCTTCTTAGATTTGAAACGCGGGGCGCTGTTTTGTTTTTTGAAAAAGCGTGTATAAGCATCCGCAAGGTTGCGAACAGACGACTGAATCGCAATACTGTCCACTTCTTTTAGCCAAACAAACTCTTTCTTCATGGCAGGGAGTTTAGCAGAGCAAGTACCATATGTCAAACCTTGTCCTGTTTCTTTGTATGCATGATCCCATAGAGATAGGAAATGATTGAATACAAAACGAGAACAACCAATCGTTTTATTGATTAGTGTCGCTTGTGCTTTATTGATCATCATTCATTTCACCCCCATTTCGATATGGTTCTATTATAAAACAAACATACATTCGGTTGGTAGTGAAGTAACAGTTTATGTATGTCGAACAATTAAGATGGCTTTCTGCCATCCCTTGTCCGAAGCCAATTCATCTCCCACCTACTCACTTCGCGTTCCTGGAGGAAGGAGTCTTCTTGGCTAAAATGATAAAAGAAACCCCGTTTATCTACCGGGCTTCTAAGGGTAAATGTCAAGTAATGACGTACTCGACTAATTAACCATATCATGAATTTTTTTGGTAAAAACGCTGGTAAATGTGCCCAAATTGGTGAGGGCATCATTTTCAACAAAAACGCTATTTGGTATGTAAATGTAAGAGCACTTCGAGAAGTGCCCTTCTGTAACGACTATTCACTCTAAAAAAGATGCAATATATCATATGAAGTTATGTTTGTTTAAATGTGTGTCTTTTATATAAAAATTTCATTTTGTCTTAATACTTTTATATGACGAAAAAAAGGTTCTGCTGTTTCCAACAGAACCTTTTCTAAAATGGCAAAGAGTAACTCTTACCTTACTCTTTGTTCATATACTATATGATTTTTAACGAAAATCCAAGGCTCTTTATATTGAGAAATAAAGAATAATCATTATAAAGAATTTTATCTTTTTTCATAAATAAAAGAGCAGCTAGCAAAAGCTAACTGCTCAATACAAGGAGATACAGAGAAACTACTTCAAATGAGTTATGGCATACAGCCTATATATATTATTGACGGAATAGTGAATTTTATTCAGGGTACCTAAAGGTTTTCTTTTTAACTTAATCCATATCCCACAAACAAAATAATGGCTAAAAACACAGATAATGAAACTGTCAGAAAGACTGTTATTATGCTCCGGAGCATCGCTTTCCAGTTGTTTATTTTAGAGAATCCTATCATACCAACAAAAAAGGTTACTAGTGTTAAAACTAGTAACACGAATAAAGGATGAAAATATATTGTATTCATAATAGATTCATTCATTTTAGGTGACCATACTTGAAGGTATAAAAGGAATAAAGCAAAACAAATAAATGAAAAAATAAAAGACCAGAAGTTTATAGTATGTTTCATGATTACCCCTTTATTAATATGATATTTTTACTAAATTTTAGCAAATTCTAAATAGAATTAAAACAAAAGAATCCTTTTAAAAGAAAGCGAGGAATAACAAAGGGCATAACATATTATAAATGACTAATATGTTATGCCCTGTAATTTATTAACCTTTTTTTAATTTAGGTTTTGATAATCATGAAACTCACTGTCTTTTTGATTAAATATTTTAACGTATTCCCCGAAAGAATTCTCCTTCCTCGAGCGTGTGAAGAACGTAGCCCAACGATAGGTGGGAGATGAATTTCGGTTTGGCATAGCCAAAAACTTTTAATAAACTAGCTATATGAAGTTCTTTGATAACTGGATATAGAAGGTTGCAGGAAGAAAATAGCGTGCGAAAACCAAGCCATTCGGTTCCTGCGTAAAATATCAACCGTACCAAAAAAGCGTCCATGCGTTGGACATCTAGGGAGGAACACCCCGAAGTAACGCTCAGGGAGACGAAAGGTTACTTTCGTCGTGGAACTGAGAAGCTCCCACTTCAAGCTTTGCTAAGTGGCGAGTAGTTCACTAGTTGCCCTTTCATCATTAATGCAGAAGAGCTGATAATGACAATTATTATGCTATATGTAGGAACGAAAAAGATGGGATTTGTAATCGAAAGTTTGAATCTGAAAAAGGCCATACGATTATTTCTGATAAACTGAATGAAGAATGAATTTTGTGTGGCAGGAATTCAGACTGTTGAAAATATAAAATACGTATAGTACAATGAAAGTGTAAGCTAGGTTATTAAGAACAAGAAGTCGGGTGGTTCTGATTCTCGTTCTATTGATAGGTCGAAAGTTCTTTGAAAAGTCTTGGTTTGGTCACCGAGGCTTTTTTTTCGTATTTCAGACAGGAATAAAAGCACTGCATGTCGCAATACTATATAGAGTAGTATGCTGGGTTCCAACGTCTTTGCACTTCAAAATGGAACTTCTTAGGCCGTGTGCAATGAAAGTATGGTCAGTACTTCACCTTGAAACCCGATCATAACTACAATTTGGTCTTTGTGTCGCTATTTATAGCGGCACTTTTTATTTAAAAAGATGACGTACATATTCAGTTATACTCTTGCCTACTTCACTTTTTGTGAAAAAGTAATGCATGTTTCGAAGTAAACCGAATCCTGTAACTACGGTACCAAAAGAAAAAAGGCGCTTTCGTTTCTTTTCTCTCTCTGAAAGTTTGCGGGCGGTTCTAGTATTCTCCACGTTCTATTGTCACCTCCTCTAAAAAGAGAAGGGCAAAGACGGCACGTATTCGGTGTACAGTGTTTGACAAATCTCTACAAGAACTTATTTTCTGGTATGAAGCATTCGAATATGTAGGGGGAATCCGAGTAAGATGTGTTAAGAAACGTACAAAGGTTATAAGTAATGATACTCAATTACTAGAAAAACAGTATCAGAGAATATACGATTTTTTTATGTTGCAAACAAGCTAAGTTAACGAAATGTTATGATGAAATTTAGTGTGATAAAGGGAATAAGAGGAAGGAGAGATTTGGATGGTTCATAACATAATACATAATAGATTCAAACTACGGGAAATCGAAGAGAATGATTGGAAGGACATACATATATACGCATCTCAGCCCATAGTGTGCCAATATCAAACATGGGGACCAAATTCGGAAATGGAGACAAAAGAATTCGTAAACCAGGTTCTTCTAGATGCAAGAAAAGTCCCAAGAAGTCGATTTTCTTTTGCTGTAGTTGATGTGGAAAATAAAAGAGTGGTTGGAGCAGGTGAGATTACGATTCGAGACTTTACTAATAGAGAAGGTGAAATAGGGTACAACGTAAATCCAAACTACTGGGGCATGGGACTTGCTACGGAAGTAGCATGGCTGTTGATTAAGTTTGGATTTGAAGAATTAAATCTTCATCGTATATTTGCGACTTGTGATCCAAGAAATATAGGTTCGAAAAAAGTGTTAGAAAGAAATGAAATGACGAAAGAGGGACGGATTCGCGAAAGTATATTATTAAAAGATGGCTGGCGCGATTCCCTTCTATACAGTATTTTGGAACAAGAATGGAAAGGATTGAATCAGTAAGTGTATGCTTTGCTAAAAGTAATGAGTGCAATTGGGGTATATAAAGGAATTAGATTATAAAAAAATAAAATCTAGATTCTTAATGAGTGTAAAGAAAAAAGTGAGGGGGAACCTCACTTTGATTTTTCGGTATTTTCTTCTTCCGCTGGTATTTATCGAACGATTTTCCAAGCGGCAGCTGCATTGTTATTTTATGTTATCTATTTGATTTGTTTTAAATATAAATTAAAAAAACTGGTGATAACGACTTTTAATAGAGTTACATTAAGAAATAAGAGATGCATTAGCAAAAGAATAAGAGACCTGAAGGGAGTACGTCTCTTATTCTTTCTTTTAAAGTTAAAATGTCTTTCCATGTTATCAAAGTACATACTGAGAAATATTCGATTGTTGCACAATGTTTTGTCATGTTTTGTACAGGTTATCTCTAAATTCATCATTTGAAAATAGAGATAAAGATAAAGATACTTATTCTAATCATGAACTTTAAATAGAAATTGCTGGAGTTAATACGTATCTATTATCTAATAAGCAGTAAATTTGGAGGGGAAAAGATGAAATGGGGAATAGAAGCGATAAGACATACTGAATGTAGTGGTACTAATAGCGATAGGAATTTAGATTTGGGAGAGGAGTATCAAAGTACTTCATGGACATATTTATCCTTATCGTATCTTCAAGATTTTTTAGAATCATCGGGATTAAATAGAGACACGATATTGGAACTGCTCCCAATTAATTTTAAGGGAATTGTATGGGGTTTTTTGGAGAATGAGGATATTAAGTTTATACGAACGCTTACGAGCCCAAATCGATGTTTGGAAATTCTAGAGGAATATAAACTGATGGAAGTAGCTGTTACTTATGAACCAAACATGGAATTTAAATTACGGTGGTTAAAAGACCGCTGGGAAAAAGGATACTATGTATTTGCGAATTGTTAAGAACGTAACGTAATAAGAGTAGGGAGTGGAGAGAAAAAGAGACTAAATTCATTTAGTAATAGGAACCGTATTTTCTTTAGTTTTTCAAAGATACTTGGAAATAGAGAGTATTCTTTATGGATTGTAAAACATCTAAAGTTGAGACATGTATGATGAGCCCTATATTATTATATATGTTATGAAGACTATATCTTAAAAGGAGTGGTTTTAATATGTACGAACTTAAAACAAAAGAAACTAACAATAGTGTAATTGAATTTATTGAATGTGTTGAAAATCTAAAAAAACGAGAGAGCGCATATCAATTATTAGATATATTTACTGAAACAACAGGATATACAGCAAAAATGTGGGGACCAAGCATTATAGGATTTGGTACGTACCATTATAAATATGCATCCGGTCATGAGGGAGATGCTCCATTAGTAGGATTTTCCCCGAGAAAAGCTAAAATTAGTTTATATTTTGCTGCTGATGACCCTAAGCGAGAAGAACTATTAAAAAACTTTGGAAAGTATACCTCTGGAAAATCGTGTATTTATATTAATAAAATAGCAGACATTGATAGTAATGTTCTAAAAGCGCTAATTAAACAGTCTGTAAGTTTTTTGAAAGAAACGTATCCAAATCATTAATGAAATTTATAGGTGAAATTAAGAAATAGGTATTTTGAACATAAATCAAAATACCTATTTTTAGGATAGGATATGAAGGGCTCTTTTAGGTTTCTATATACTTTCCTTAAAATTTCATGTTTTATATCTAGCAATTAAAAACATAAACATCCCCAAACGATTTATTTCGTTTTTGGGATTATTCATTGTCTTCGGTTGATGGGCATGGGGTCGGCACCTAAAATACAATTTTGATAGAAATATTTGCGCTATATTCTCTTTTATTTTATTTTTGTACCAGAATCTTACAATAATGATAATTGATTAACCACACTATCTAAAAATTTGTTTACTTTTTCTTTTGATGTATCCGGTGTATGATAACCTATCGTAAATGTAAGCTTTCCATTATAAAAACTTGCTCCCATTGAAAAGAATGGTGCATACATAATGGGTGATGTCATATATCCGTCCTCAGCTTGAATTTTACCAAACTTAATAGGTTCATCTGCGATTACCCCGAAATTTGTCAATAATGGCAACGCCATCCCCATCTGTAAAGCCTTTTCGTATTGCTGATTATAGATTTCCTTCACCTCAGATAGCTTCATACCTGCCAGTATCTCCATTCCTGCTGCTGAAGAAAGACCCGGATTTTGAGATTTTATTTTATCCATTGATTGTTTAACTCGAACGAGAGTCTGATTAAATGATTCATCATCTTCCATTTTAATCACTGGCATTTCCATACCGGATAAGTTGCAAATAGCGCCAGTTGTATAATTAGGCAGATATCGACGTAAATCAATTGTTAAACCGATCATTTTTTCTGCGGTGCGAGGTTCTGCATACACAGTGAAACGTGATAAAGCTCGGAAGTATGCAGTCATAATTACATCATTCAAGGTAGCCTGTTGTGCTTTTGTCCATTGGGTTAGACGTAGAGTTTGGTCATGGCTCAACCGCCGTACGGACATTTTTGGGAATGTATTTTTGTTCGGTTGAGAAGGAAAAGACCATAACGATGTCTGTATTTCTTGGTTAGGACGATACGCACTTTTGACGTCTGATATTCCAGTATATTTGAATACAGGTAATTGATCACGAAAACTCTCATTCCCATCACCAAATTCCTTTATAATTTGATCCTTAGATTGTCCCAGTGAAAGTCGAGTATAAATTGCTCCCAGCAAATTAATATATTCCTTGACGCCTGCACCATCTGAACATAGGTGAGATAATTTCACAACTAACATATCTGTTGTAGTGCCTCTTAATAATTTTGTTTGAACCATAGGCCCCTGAATACGATCTCCAGGTTCTTTAATAAAATCAATGGCCATTATTTCAAGTTCTTGATCATTTCCTTCTGCAAAAAGACAAATAGGTGAGTTAGTGCAAGAGGATCGTTCCTCCCAATAAGGAATATCATTTTCTACAAAACGACTGTTCAAAACCGGTTGCAATTGTAACGTTATCTTTACTGATTGTTCAAGTATTTTCTTTGATATACCTATAGGAAAATAGAGAACTGCATTAATTTGTTGATCTGCAGAATAAAGACCTAATAAATAATTCATTCGATCTTGAGGTGTTACTGAATACTTTCTTTGTCCCATAATTTTGTCCCCTTTTTAATACTTTTTTGGTTATAACCTCGTTCTCCAATGGTTTTAACTTTTCTAGCTGTTTTTCTTCAAGAGTCAATAATGATTATTTCTCGGATTTTCTAATGAGAGCATCTTTTTTGTACTGGTTCTCTATTTTTGCAACTCTTTGTTGGTAGAATAACCATTCTTTTATTTTTATTAATATTACCTATCACTTTTGAATATGAGTAAACATAAAAATATTTCGTTTGGTTATATACAAACATTTTAAATTATCGTTTGTATATTATCAATAAAAACAAACAAAACATTTTTTGTCTGTAAATAAAAACTTGTAACAAGCTGAAAAGTTGATAAATGACAGAGTGGAAAAAAATAGAAAATATATCATGTAACTGTAGAATGTGGTTGCGTTTCGGTAATCTACGTTTAGCTTATTGAATAATAATAAATAAATATAGTAATAAAAGGGGAATTAATTTGTAAAGTAAGAGTAATAGAGTGAAGAATCATTTTCAAAGGTTAGTAGCTATAAGTATTTGTTTCTTGTTAGTCTTTCTGGAAAGTAATTATTTAAAAGCTGAAACGGTTACACCTAAAGCAATACATGCTAAGAATGTAGAAGCTTTCACCAATAAAGTGATTCCAGAGAAAATGAAGGCAGCAAACGCACCTGGTGTGGCAATTGTCGTTGTGAAAGATGAACAAATTCTATTTCAAAAGGGTACGGTTTTTCCAAAAAAGAAGATAACATTCCCATCGATCCTAAAAAAAAGTTTTTCGATTAGCATCAGTATCAAAAGTTTTTACTGCTAGTGCTGTCATGCAGTTAGTTGAACAAGGGAAAATTGATGTAAATAGAAATATATGGGCGGATTAAAGTATCAAAATAACATAGGTGAACCAGTTAGAGCATCTACTTATCCATACATCAGGGGGTGATTACGTAGATCCTAGACCATTGTATATTCATTATCAAGATAATGAATATACAATGCTTAGAGATTATGTAGAAGAAAATATGCCTACAGCAGTGAGAAAACCAGGAGATACGTATACATATGATAATTTTGCGTCTATGCTTCAATGATATATTGTTCAAAATTTGACAAACACACCTTTTTATAAATATATGGCTAAAAATATCTTTTACCCTATCGAAATGCATAATAGTAGTTTTGTTATGACTAATTTGATTGTATTGAAAGTATTTCATTCTTATTTTCATAAAAAAAGTATAAACCCTAAATTTACTCGATTTAGATTGTAAAAAGATGATGATGAAAACTTTTTTCTCAACATATGAAAATAGTTTTTTGCTTGCCAGGTGTTTTATTAGAAGTGTATTATTTATATATAGGGAATCGCTTGGGTTATTTGAGGTTGTGAGTTTTTCAAAGTTAGGTTGAAAGAAAAGGATATATTTAAAAATTAAATAATTCTATATAAGTGATTTTCTACAATAAGAATAATAAATTAGAGATTTGGATTTATTTGTATGGTTTTATCATAACTATATGTTAAAAATTCATCAGAAAGATACTTAAGAATGGATATTATTGGGTATATAGTCGGTTTAATCTGACTTATCATATGTAAATAGGGGGAATATTTTGAAGGGCGCTACATATAATTGTGGAATAGAATTATTATTAAACATGATAGGTGGAAAATGGAAGACTTTAATTATGTATTACTTAATTACTAAAAGCAAGCGCTTCAGTGAATTGAAGAGTTTACTTCCTGGAATTACCTCGAAAATGTTAACCAAACAATTGAGAGAATTGGAAAGAGATGGATTGATTAAAAGAGAGATATATCATCAAGTACCACTAAAAGTGGAATATTCTCTTACTGCTAAAGGAATGGAATTAGAAGTAATTTTACTACAAATGTGTGAAGTTGGAACAAGGTATCTTGATCATGAAGATAGTCATCAAAAGGCAGTACAATTAGTTTGATAATCAGAATAAAGCCCTATAAAGTAGATTTTCATAGTATCTACTCTATAGGGTTTTATTTTACCTAAATCAATATTTCATCCTAATATAAAAATTAAATGGTATATATAAGAATACTGGTTATACTTAAAGTTCACTTATTGACTTAATCACTCTACAAGGGTTTCCTACTGCTACAACATTAGCCGGAATATCCTTCGTTACTACACTTCCAGATCCAATAATACTGTTTTCACCGATAGAAACGCCCATATTTATTACCGTATTTCCTCCTACCCAAACATTATCAGCGATATTTACAGGTGCAGCTATTTCATATCCTTCTAGTCTAGCTTGTGGTTCTTTTACATGATTTACAGCGTAAATTTGTACCCTTGGTCCTAGCCATACATTATTTCCAATGGTCACTTTACCACAATCTAAAATAATACAATCAAAGTTTGCAAAGAAATTATCGCCTACCTCGATGTTATATCCAAACTCGCAACGGAAGTTGGGCTCTACGAATGTATTTAAACCACGTTTTTTGAATAGCTTTGTAAGTAGCATATCACGATAATCACGGTCAGTATCCGTGGTTACATTATACAATCTTGCAAGTTTTTTAGCATTTTCTCTTGCTGTTACTAATTCATTGTCAAACCCACAATAAATTTCTCCTAGTTGCATCTTTTCTTTTACGTTCATTTAATAATCTCCTTTTCTGTCTCCATAAATTTTTAATAATTATCTTCGAATAGTTTTTTGACTATTCATCTCCTACTCAATTTTGAGCAGTAATATTGAGTAGAAGCCTATATTCATAATTGCTAAATTAAACTTTTTTGTTATTTACATTGACAAAAAAGTTTAATTATATTGGCAACATATGACAAGCTAATTATATTTAAAGATTCAGAAAAGTCAATTGTTTTTAAATTTATTTATAAATTATTAATATATTTTTTTACGAGTATTTTGGAGGGAAATCATGCTTATTTTAAAAGGGATATAAAAACAAAAACCAATATAACATGATGAAAAAACTCTTATATAATTATTTGAATTAGGCCAGTTTAGCATCAGTTATATAGCTGTTTAATTAGCAGAAAGAAGGTCATCTTCTAGTTTTTTTTCAATGTGGTTTTTACCCCATTCACACATATTATCAAGTACTTTGGTTAAAGACGTTCCATACTCACTTAAAGAGTACTCCACTTTTGGTGGGATTTGAGTATAAACAGTGCGATCGATAATTCCATCAGATTCTAATTCTCTTAATTGCTGTGTAAGCATTTTTTGAGTAATACTAGGCATAGCTCGCTTTATCTCACTAGTTCTTTTTTTTCCATCAAGCAAAATACATAATATTACTACTTTCCATTTACCACCTACAACGTCAAGAGTTACTTCGATAGGGAAGTTATAAGTTTTCATTGCATATTCTCCTTTCAAGAATAAGATTACATACAAAAGAATGCGTTTTCATATTAGGTTTCACAAAAGTGTTATGTAATTCAAATAGAATAGTCCTAAAATTATTTGAATCTCCTTTCTCTTAATTAGGCACTTAAAAGTACCTATGAAACTTAAAAGTGCCTATGGAACTTAAAAGTGCGTACTTTAAATATTGCTATATGTAGTAGATAATGTCAATATTACCAAAATATAAAAAGATTATTTTACGAATGTGATGTTAATCTTTTGAGAGGGAGTATATTCATGAAAACACTTGTAGTTATTGCACATCCTAATATTGAGAAGTCTCGCATTAATAAACGTTGGTTAGAAGAATTAAAAAAATACCCGGAAGATTTTACAATACATGAACTATATAAGGAGTATCCAGATTGGAATTTTGACATTGAGCGTGAGCAAAAGTTGTTAGTAGAACATGACCGTTATATTTTTCAATTTCCATTCTACTGGTATAGTTCGCCACCATTATTGAAGAAATGGTTTGATGATATTTTGACATATGGATTTGCATATGGATCAACAGGAGATAAGCTTCGTGGAAAAGAATTTGGGTTAGCCATTTCAGCTGGTGTGATAGAACAAGAATATCGAGCTGGTGAGGCAAATGAGTATACATTAAGTGAATTGTTAAGACCTTATCAAGCGTCTTGTCTTTATACTGGTATGAAATTCCTTCCTACATTTGCTCTTTATGGTGTAGATTATAATTTACCTGATGAGAAATTAGAGGAAAGTGCAACAGATTATATAAATCATATTAAAAAATTTAGCAAGGTTAAAGTGTTGGATATTTAACTAGATTTATTCTTATGCTGGAAATCACGAATGTTTTGAGCCCTATACAATGGGGCTTTTTTTTGTATTAAGAATGTCTTCTAATTATTTACTTATAGTTAATAACTTACTATAAGTAATTATGTATGCAATGGGGTACTCTGATACAAAAAAGTGCCTACTTCACAATATTTTCAGTAAATATATAATAAAAATTGAATCTTGAGAAATTTCAATTTCGATAAATTTAGATTTAATCTTAAGTGGCTTAGATAAATAGGAGGGATAAGGCAAGAGAATTATAGATACGAATATCATTGAGGGTATTAGTGAGTAGATATGTAATGGATATTAAATGGAAAATTTTCATTTTATCAAATTTGAAAGTACATAATTAAGAGAGGTGATTCTTTGCAGATCCAATTAAATACCATAAAAAGTAAATGTAAAGATGAGCAATATGAAACACCACTAATTACTGGAGTAAAAAATTACATAGAGGGTAATTTTCTACAAATGCATACCCCTGGCCATATAAAGGGAAGAGGTTTGGATGAGGAATTTACAACATATTTTGGGAAAAACACTTTAGATTTTGATTTAGTAGGAATACCGCCATTAGATTATTTACGCCATCCAACTGGAATTATTCATGAGGCTCAGAAGCTAGCTGCAAAAGCCTTTGGGGCTGACTACACGATTTTTAGTGTTCAAGGTACTAGTAGTGCTAATGTAGTTATGATTATGAGCATTTGTAATCCTGGAGATAAGATAATTGTACCTAGGAATGTTCATGCTTCTATTGTTAGTGGACTTATACTATCCGGTGCGGTACCAATCTTTATATCCCCTGAAATTGATCCTGTATATGGAGTTTGTCATGGGATTAGTCTAGAAAATATTCAAAAAACCTTAGATGAGCACCCGGACGTTAAAGGGGTATGTATAATAAACCCTACCTATTATGGTGTTGTAACAGACTTGAAACAAATAATAGATTATGTTCATTCGAAAGGAATCCCTGTAATAGTTGACGAGGCTCAGGGTTCACATGTTCATTTTCATCCTGATTTACCAATGTCTGCAATGCAAGCTGGTGCGGATATTGCATCGTCTAGTATGCATAAAATGGGTGGTTCATTTACTCAAACAAGTGTTATCAATGTTCGAGAGGGGCTAGTTAGCTTAGACAGAGTTAAAGAGAATTTCTCTTTAATTACTACTACTAGTGCAAATTATATATTAATGGCCTCCTTAGATGCTGCCCGCAAACAACTGGCGATAAACGGAGAGAAATTATTAGGACGTGCAATTGCATTATCTCGTAAAGCTAGAAATGAAATTGATCAAATGTATGGACTTTCTTGTTTAAAACCAGAAGATTTGAATCATTCGAGCTCTAGTTTTGCTTTAGATGAGACAAAGCTTTGTATAAACGTTACTAATTGGGGTGTAACAGGAAGAGAAGTAGAAAATATTTTGCGAGATGATTACCGCATAGAAGTTGAGCTTTCCGATGTGAATAATATTCTTTTTATTATTACAATTGGGCATGATGAATCGGATATTAGTCGACTAGTACAAGCGTTAGGTTCGTTGGCTAGAAGATTCAACAATGGGGAAATACAGTCAGATGCAAAACAATTTGCAAGAAGTCAGTGGTCTATGAACGTACTAACACCACCTCAATCAGCCCTCACACCAAGAGAAGCATATTTTGCAAAGGTAAAATATGTGGAGTTAGATCAAGCTATTGGACGAGTGGCTGCTGAGTCAGTCCTTGTTACACCTCCGGGTATTCCTGTTCTTTTACCAGGAGAGATAATTACGAAAGATATTACAGACTACCTCAATTATTGTCTCGAATTAGGACTCTCTGTACAAAGCAGTAATGGTTTACATGCGATTAAAGTAATTGATGATAAATAAACTATACTTATTTGAAAATTAGGAGGAATTTACTATGGAATTTCAACAACAATTTGACACTATTATAGAAAATCATATCAACTCGCTTCAAAAAGATTACTTACTGGTACTTCAGGAGAGATTTAAAAATGAAGGATTAGCAATGATGAATGACATGCTACCTCAACCTTTAATTGCAGCTATGTCTGCTGAAGCGAAATATCTTCTTTCAGAAAATGCAAAACGTCGTGATATTACTATTAAAGCTACAGGTAATACACCTCGTAACTTTAATGTAGTAAATCGTGACAGTATTTCTGAAAAGGGAAAGATAATTCCAGCATTTTTTAAATCTGAAGTGATATTAAACTTCTTAACATTTTTAAATAATAATGAACCGGTACATCGTATTCCATATACGCCAGAAGAATTTATTATTAATAATCAGCAAAAAACAGGTGATACTCATGGTTGGCATTGGGATGACTACACATTTGCTTTAATTTGGGTAATTGAAGCACCTAAAGAAGGGGAAGGCGCTATTGTTGAATATATTCCTAATACCGTATGGGATAAAGAAAATCCTGAAACGGGATTAAAAGCGGTACTTGAAAATCGTGAAATTCAAAATATATATGTTCCCCAAGACCATTGTTACTTTATGAAAGCTGGCACTACATTGCATAGGGTGACACCTTTAGAAAATGATTCTCGTCGTACTGTTGTGGTCTTTAGTTATGCATCTGAAGAAGATTTAATTAAAAATATTTCTCATGAGACTATGGGAGAAATCTATGAAGATACTAAGGAGTTAGTTGAAGTTTAAGCTTTAGATTTATTAAAACATTTTACAGTCGGAGAGAAGTGTTCATTCCCTTCGGCTGTATTGTTTTGGATTTTAAAGAATTAAAACATACTGATGTACATTAGAAAATAGATTGATTTTATATTGTTCTAATTAAACTTTAAATAGATACCCAATCCATTTTTATCAGGTTTCTGATAAGTTTAATTAATCTCTAAACACGATATATATATGGAGGAAATCATGAGTTCCGAAAGAGCAACTGTAACTGCAAGTATAGACAATACAATACATAGACCTAATGGAGAGCCTACAGGTACGCTAAAAAGAACATTAGAAACAAGACATCTGACTATGATTGCTATAGGCGGATCAATTGGTACAGGTTTATTCGTTTCTAGTGGTACATCTATTCAAATGGCTGGCCCCGGTGGAGCTTTATTAGCCTATATTTTAATAGGCGTAATGGTGTATTTAATTATGATGAGTTTGGGTGAATTAGCTACATACCTACCTGATTCAGGTTCATTTAGTACATATGCCACTAAATTTGTAGATCCAGCTCTTGGTTTTGCTCTTGGATGGAATTATTGGTATACATGGGCAATTACAATAGCAGTTGAATTGTCCGCCTCTGCTATCATAATGAAATTCTGGTTCCCATCAGTTCCAGGAATTATATGGAGTGCTATTTTCTTAACCATTATTGTATTGCTTAATTACTTTTCTACACAGTCATTTGGAGAAGCTGAATTCTGGTTTTCTTTAGTTAAAGTAATCACAATTATAATTTTTCTATTAGTAGGATTATTTACCATTATTGGAATCATAGGTGGAGAATTTATAGGGTTTAAAAATTTCACTATAGAGGAAGCACCTTTTCCATCTAATAGTTTCAGTATCCTTTCCGTTTTTATGATTGCAGGATTTTCTTTTCAAGGAACAGAATTAATTGGGGTTGCAGCTGGAGAAAGTAAGAATCCTAAAAAGAATGTACCCAAGGCTATAAAACAGGTGTTTTGGAGAATTCTACTTTTTTATATTTGTTCTATTCTAATTATCGGATTGCTTATTCCATATACAAATCCTTATTTGGTGAATAGTGATATTGAAAATATCTCAAAGAGCCCTTTCACAATAGTATTTGAAAAGGCTGGTCTTGCATTTGCAGCATCGGTTATGAACGCTGTAATATTAACTTCTATTTTATCAGCTGCGAATTCGGGAGTATATGCGTCTACTCGAATGCTTTGGTCCTTGGCTAAGGAGGGGAAAGCTCCAAAATCACTTTTGAAGTTAAATAAAAATGGTATACCAGTAAATGCTTTAATTATAACTTCTCTAGTGGGTATGTTCGCTTTTCTATCTTCATTTTTTGGCGAAGGAGTGATATTTATGTGGTTGCTAAATTCATCAGGGCTATCAGGTTTTTTATCGTGGATAGGCATTGCATTATGTCATTATCGATTCCGAAAGGCATATATAGCACAAGGGAAAGATATTAACACTCTTCCTTATAAAGCTAAATGGTTTCCAATGGCTCCTATAATTTCAATTATATTATGTATAACTATTATAGTAGGTCAAGAGTATAATGCTATCCTCAAAATGGAGATTTCATGGGATAATCTTTGTACAACATATAGTAGTGTGGTTATTTTTTTATGTATTTGGTTTGGTTACAAACTAAAATATAAAACTAAATTGATTGATCTTAAGAATTGTGATTTAAAATAGGTTCAAACTCTTATAAACAAATATATTTAGGCTTATCAAAAAAACTATTAGGAGGAATTTTATTATGTTATTAATTGGGACAGAGGTTAAACCGTTTAAAGCAGAGGCGTACCATAATGGTAAATTTATAGAGGTTACTGAGGAAAATTTAAAAGGTAAGTGGAGTGTAGTTTGCTTCTATCCAGCAGACTTCACATTCGTTTGTCCAACTGAACTTGAAGACTTACAAAATCAATATGCAACTCTTAAAGAGTTAGGCGTTGAAGTATACTCTGTATCTACAGACACTCACTTTACACATAAAGCTTGGCATGATAACTCAGAAACCATTGGCAAAATCGAATACATTATGATCGGTGATCCAACTCGTACAATTACTAGTAACTTCAATGTTTTAATTGAAGAAGAAGGTCTTGCTGCTCGTGGTACATTTATCATCGATCCAGATGGTGTTATCCAGTCTATGGAAATTAATGCAGACGGTATCGGTCGTGATGCAAGCATCCTTGTTAATAAAATTAAAGCAGCTCAATACGTACGTAACAACCCAGGTGAAGTTTGTCCAGCTAAATGGAAAGAGGGTTCTGCAACACTTAAACCAAGCCTTGACCTTGTAGGGAAAATCTAAGGATTTCGATCAAAATAATACTAGATGCAGATATAAAAACACAAATATCCCAATACCCGAAATTAATGAACAAAGTGTTCCATTAACAAATGAAATAAATGTTTCAATTGGAGGAACAACATTGTACCCAACTGCTAATATTAGTTCATTAGGTAAAAGTGAAGTGCCCTGTTTCAGGGCGCTTTTTTCTTTGTTATATAGAAATTACACATTAATTATTAACCATTAGGCATATATCAGAAATAAATATCTACTTTGTACTTTGGGTGTAGGTGGGTTCATTATTAGAACTGATGAAAGAGTTAAAAAGGAACATGATGCTCTTTGGTCACGGGAACAGGTATTAGTAGAGGTTTACTATGGGCATGGTTCGCTTAACTACAAGATTACTGATATTATAGCTGTCAAAGATGGCGGTTTTTTAGGTACTGGGCTATATAAAGATAGTCGATGTAAAGTCAGCTTTTATTTATTATTATGAAAATTAAATTTGAAATCAAAATTTTCTATCCTAAATAAAAAAATTTCACGTACCGTATTTTATATTAATAAAAAAAATTCAGTAATACTGGGATTTTAAGTGATTCAATTATCTCTATTCCCCATAATGGACAGAAAGGTGAAAAAGGAAGTAGTTAGCATCTTAAAAGGGGACCACGCTATAAAAACACGTACTGAACATGAAATAGGGCGGCAAGAAAGAATCCGTAATCAGTTTGTTTCCTGAATTGCATGATTTAAGAAATACAAATAAGTGGACGGTGCATGAGGTCGAAAGGGTGCTTAATAACTTATTAGATGAGGACGAGCTTAAAATTATTGAGTGTAAGTTTCTGAAGAACGAAAGAGTTAGGGATTTAGATTTTTTTCAAAATAAAATGTACTATGTAACAGCAAATGAGGACTATGTGTATCTCACTAATCATGGTATTGGTACATTGCTTGTATTTGCTGTATTAGCATTTGTGATGGAGAGGATAGATAAAGTGTTTATCATTTTAGCCAAGAAGACTCCTTCCTCAAGGAACGGAAGTGAGTAGGTGGGAGATGAATTGACTTCGGACAAGGGATGGCAGAAAGCCATCTTAATTGTTCGACATACATAAACTGTTACTTCACTACCCATCGAATGTATGTTCGTTATATAATAGAACCATATCGAAATGGGGGTGAAATGAATGATGATCAATAAAGCATATAAATTTCGTATCTATCCAAATAAAGCACAAGCGACACTAATCAATAAAACGATTGGTTGTTCTCGTTTTGTATTCAATCACTTCCTATCTCTATGGGATTATGCATATAAAGAAACAGGAAAAGGTTTGACATATGGTACATGCTCTGCCAAGCTTCCTGCCTTGAAGAAAGAGTTTGTTTGGCTAAAAGAAGTGGATAGTATTGCGATTCAGTCATCTGTTCGCAACCTTGCGGATGCTTATACACGCTTTTTCAAAAAACAAAACAGTTCCCCGCGCTTCAAATCTAAGAAGAACAACGTACAATCTTACACCACAAAACAAACAAATGAAAACATTGCCGTTGTAGGAAACAAAATAAAATTGCCAAAACTAGGTCTTGTTCAATTTGCCAAAAGTCGTGAAGTAAAAGGACGTATTTTAAATGCTACGGTTAGACGGAACCCTTCTGGCAGATACTTTGTGTCATTGTTAGTTGAAACAGAAGTGCAAGAACTTCCGAAAACAAATTCTTACATTGGAATGGATGTGGGACTAAAAGATTTCGCCATTTTGTCAGATGGAACAACCTATAAAAATCCGAAGTTTTTTCGATCATTAGAAGAGAAATTGGCAAAAGCACAGCGTGTTCTTTCTAGAAGAATGAGAGGGTCTTCTCGCTGGAATAAACAACGAGTAAAAGTAGCTAGAATTCATGAATACATGGCAAATGCTAGAAAAGATTACTTGGACAAAATCTCGACTGAAATCATCAAAAACCACGATGTTATCGGTATAGAGGATTTGCAAGTATCAAATATGTTAAAGAATCATAAGGTAGCAAAAGCGATTAGTGAGGTATCATGGTCACAGTTTCGAACTATGTTGGAATATAAGGCAAAATGGTACGGCAAACAAATCATTGTCGTATCGAAAACATTTGCTTCAAGCCAATTATGTTCTTGTTGTGGATATCAAAACAAAGACGTTAAAAATCTAAACCTACGTAAATGGGACTGCCCTTCTTGTCATACACATCATGATAGGGATATTAACGCAAGTATCAATCTAAAGAATGAAGCGATAAGGCTTCTAACCGCAAGGACTGCGGGGTTAGCCTAATCAATTAGAGTTCGATAGAACTCTTTACTTAGGAATCCCCCTCTTCTAAACGAAGTGAAAGTGGGGGTAGTTCAAGAAGAATGGTGAGAGAATAGTGGGCCGAATATGAACGAAGGAAAATCATTGCAATGACACGTAATTTAAAAGCTAGGGGAGTATACAATAGTGTGACAGTCATCAAGAGATATCTTTAACTTCTAGAAAAAGATAAATAAAAAGCCCCGTCAAGGGTAACAGGGCATCAGTAAGGTTTTGGGTTAAGGGAACACATGACCTTGTACCAATATAATATCAAAAACTTTTTATGAAAAATCAAAGTGATTTTGACAATTTTAAGAACATATAAAAGCTCTAACGGAGATGAAAGGGCAGTGAATAGGGGATTAATAGAGTCAATCGGTTAACGGTTTCTGTTGCAAAGTTTTCTAAATGAGACTACATTCTAGAAAAAAGAGTATAGAGAATCAAAAATGCAAGAGCTGTTTATTTATATAAACTTTCTGCTAAGATCATCAAAAACCACGATGTGACCAGTATGGAAGATTTACAAATCAATAATATGCTCAAAAATAGAAAGCTTGCAAAAGCAATCAACGAAATATTGTGGTCACAGTTTAGAAGTATGTTGAACTACAAAGAAAAATGGTACAGGAAGCAAGTTATTGTTGTATCAAAGACGTTAAAAATCTAAATCTTCGTGAGTAGGATTGCATTTTATGTGCTACACATCACGTGTTATTCGAAGAGTCATAGGAAAGATTAGTGACCTTGAAAAGAAAGGCAAAACACTTGAAGCTGTGGCTAAATAAAAGTAGGATATTGACGAAAGATCCCAGATCAAATACTGATACAAGTAGAAAACCAACAAATATCTTAATACACTATATACGTCTCCCATATCCACCCCATAATAATAAAGATTTTGTGTATTTAAGGGTCATAAAACATTTAAGTCGAGAGACATGTATGATGAACCATATATAATAATTAAATATGTTATGAAACCGATATCTAAAAAGGAGTGATTTTAATATGTACAAACTTAAAACAAAAGAAACTACCAATAGTGTAATTGAATTTATTGAAAGTGTTGAAAATCTTAAAAAACGAGAAAACGCATATCAATTATTAGATATATTTACTGAAACAACAGGCTATACAGCAAAAATGTGGGGACCAAGCATTATCGGCTTCGGTACATACCATTATAAGTATGCATCCGGTCATGAGGTAGATGCTCCATTAGTAGGCTTTTCCCCAAGAAAAGCTAAAATTAGTCTATATTTTGCAGCTGGTGATCCTAAGCGATAGGAACTATTAAAAAACTTTGGAAAATACACCTCTGGAAAATCGTGTATTTACATTAATAAAATAGCAGACATTGATAGTAATGTTCTAAAAGCGCTAATCAAACAATCTGTAAGTTTTTTGAAGGAAACGTATCAAAATTATTAATGAAATTTATTGAATCGCATTGAATATTTTTCTAGAATGCGCATTCATACTCAGAATCGTGTCCGTATGCCTTTAGGCGCAGATATCAATATAAGAAGACGATAAAAATATTATGTTAACAATTAGGGGTGTGACAAACTTTTAATATATTACTATGATTGAATAAAAAAAGGTATGAAATTTTTTACACTATTTAAATACAAGAATAATCAAACTCTTTTTTAGTAAGGTTTAATATATTAGATACAAAATGAGTTTTTTCTTGTATGATTGTCCAATTTTTTTAACATAATTTATAAATACGAATAGGATATTCATGTAAAGGTAACATAACGTCCTATTATAAGAATTAGAGCTTATCTAAATTATTAATCTCCTTCATAAGTACAGGCAGCCAGTCCGATATGTTAATAGTATATTGTAAAGGAATTTATTGTTTTAAATTTTATATTGAAAGGAATAGTAGGATATCAAAAAAATATATTTTTGATTACATCGTGATTGGTGCCGGTACTGCCGGAGGGGTAATTGCTAAAAAATTAACGGATGATAAATGTACTTCCGTGCTTGTTCTTGAAGCAGGAACGAATATGCCAAACAGTAGCCCTTCTATTTTGGCAGCAGTAAATGTAGCTAATGAGAATAAGCTGTCTTTTAACGCTCTTTCTAAAATAGAGGAAAATATTGGGCGTCAGCTTAGATTATTGGGTGGTAGAGTAATTGGTGGAGGCTCGCAACATAATTTTATGGCTGCAGTACGTGGCAGTCGTGATCTTTATGATGCATGGGCACAATTAGTTGAAAGTAACGCATGGAATTACGATAGTATTCGCTCATTATTTATTGAAAATGAAACGTATACAGGAATGACACAAAGCCCTCAAGAACGTAGAAGTAACGGCCCTATTTTTATTAGACAACAAGACATTCCTGATCAAGGATTAATCCAAACCTTAGCACAAGCTACTTCAGATGTTTTAGGTATACCGATTGTTGAAGATTACAATACAGGCATAAGAGATTGTACATTTTTCAAAACACAATTTATTCAACAAGAAATAGAAGATGGAAAATTTGTCCGTTCCTCTACTGCAACTGGATATTTAAATGAAAGTATTGTCACACAGGGGAATGAATCCCAGCCAGATGAGTTTGGGGTTGATCAGAGAAAATTGGTCATTTTTGCAAAGACAACAGTGGATAAAATTCTATTTAAAGAAAAAAAAGGAGATAGCATTGCAATTGGCGTTCAATACGTTAGGAACGGGGTGTCACAACGAAGTTATGCCAGAAAAGGAGTCATTGTCTCCGCAGGTATGTTTTCCTCAGTTGTTTTACAACGTTCTGGAATCGGCAAAGCGACTGATTTGGCTGAAGCAGGGATTTCAACATTAGTAGAAAACGATAATGTTGGCCACAATTTTCAAACTCAGTATGCTATTGGGATGGGAGTAGAAGTAGAAACAACCCGTCTTCTACAGATATTGTCTGCTGACCCTGATCAGCCAATAGCACTAGGTGCTTTTAAAAAGGAAATAGGGCTTGGTGGTCGTCGCCTTCAAATGATAGGGCTTCCACTGCCATTCTTTATCCCGATTCAAGACATATTTATTAATCAATGGCAATTTAACCCGAACAATCCGAGCAATATTATGAGTTTTGGGATGGCAGACCTTAACCCGAAAAGTAAAGGTAAGATTACAGTCGCACATAGCGATCCAGAAGCTTATCCATTGATTAATTTTAATCCATTAGACAATCTTGATGACTTAAATTTTATGGTGGATCAATATATTAAGACTTTCAATATTGCGATGAAAGCTCGTGAACTAGATCCAAATGGTATTTATAATGTTGTATACCCTCCTGAAAATATATTTAATTTAACTAACGAAGAAGAAAAACGAACTCTACTTGCTAATTATGTCAAGGCCAGCTACACAAATCTCGCTCATTATGGAGGACAGTGTAAAATGGGTAAGAGTATTGAAGATGGGGTTGTTAACGAATCTCTGAATGTCTTTGGAACCAAAAATCTTAAAGTCGCTGATCTTTCCATTTCTCCGATTTTACCGGACGGCAATACGTCAATACCATCCCAAATGATAGGATTGAATGCAGTACGTTTTATTCGAGAGGATCCTTTCCCATATGTGGTGGATGATAAGGAAATTAAAGATTATGAATGTAAATTGATAAGAAATAAAAAATGAATATTCTATACAAGAATAGTTAACATAACACAAAATTATCGGAAGTCAATGCATTTAGAAGAATACCAAAATCCCTCCAGTTAAATAATCTGGAGGGATTTTGTAAGGTTATTGGTAGTGGTATCGCTGTAACATACCTTACTAGCCGAATAACGTAAAAACAGCCAATCTATTAGGAATATATAAATTCCCTGCACCAAAATCATGACACGTACAGGAGTTGTAGGATTAGAAATGTTATAAATTTCTATAGTGTTGTCGCCTTGATTTGCGACATAAAGAGTAGTATCTGTAATAGCTAATATAGCAGGAGCATTTAAATTTTCTGCATTAAATTCTCCTATACGTACAGGAGCTGTAGGATTTGAGATATTGTAATTGTTAACAAACTATGAAACATAAAACCCCCAAAAGAAAAAAGTTCTTTACTTTGTGGGGGAATATAAAATTCCGATAATTATTAGTAAAGAAATTTTTTACTTAGAGACAGTTGAACAGTTCTATAAACGCATTTACGATAACATGTCTCTTCAAGAAGAAGAACAAAACAAATACATTATTGGGACTTTTGGAGAAATGGAGATCGATTTTCTGGTTCAGTATTTTTTGTCTTTCGGTAAAAAAATTAATATCATTTTTCCAGAAATCCTACGCTCCAAATATAAGGAATATTTAAAAGAAATATTGGTGAATTGTTATGAAATAGAAAATAGTTCACCTACAGATTAGCAGGTTAAAATAAAAAGTTAAAATAACATTCCTGATTTAATTTCAATTAAGTTTTTGACGCAATTTTAAACTAGCTCACTGTTATAAAGTTACTATTTATGATGTCCCCAGAAAGAAAAAATGAGCTTTTTTATTACAAGTTAGGACAAAATCTCGTTCTGGGGTAGTTGTATTTTCTTAGCTTGATAGCGATGGGGTAGGCCCCTTTTAGCAAAAATGGAGTGGAAATGATGAGTATAAATAATTTTGTGGGATTGATAAAGGACGAATTATTAAAAGAGGTAAGCATAAGAAGCGAGGATGAATTCGAGCCTGTAGTAGTTAAAGATATTCCTAGACTTTGGAAGTGTTTAGGGAAAGGTAATTATGCCGCAGTATTCATACACAAAGAATACAAAGATTGGGTAGTGAAAGTTTACGCGCGAGAAGGAGAAGGAATTGAAAAAGAGTCAGAAGTATACCGCAGAATCGGAAATCATCCTTCTTATTCAAAGCTTATATATAAAGGAGAAAATTTCATAGTATTGAGACGTTTAAAAGATATTACCTTATACGATGCTATTCATAAGGGGATTAAAATTCCTAAGCAGGTAATCCTTGATATCAATGAAGCTTTAGAGTATGCAAGAAAACAAGGATTAACTCCTTGTGATGTTCACGGGAAAAATGTGATGATGGAAAACGGAAGGGGATATGTAGTCGATGTATCTGATTTCTTAAAAACAAAAGAAGATAGTAAGTGGAGAGACCTAGAAAAGGCATATTTTACATTTTACTTGCCCTTCATTTATAAATTGCCTCTCCCTGTTAAAATACCGTATTTCATGTTAAACATTGTTAGACGTTCATATAGAAAATATTCGAAGCTTAAAAAGAAATTCAAATTGTAAAAGGACCACATACTTATCTTTAGGATAGATAAGTGAACCACTAGTAACCAAAGGAATGTACATTTTAGATCAGTAGTCAACAATGCATAAAATCTTCGTTCTGGGAGTACTTTAAAATCTTAGGTTGATGGGCATGGGGTGCTACCCCATGCCCATCAACCTAGGATTATATAAGTTTAATTTCAGATGAGATTTTTTCTTTTTCTAAAGATCCAGTGTAAGTTCTTTAAAGAATTGCATACCAAATAAATGAGCTCTATTTTCAAGTTCACAACACTTATTCCTTCTTAATTCACTCTTTTTAGAGCAAACTTCGCAACCTGTTTCCGAGTTCTAAACCCTAATGCGATAGCAGCGCCAATACAACTAGAAAAACAACCAGCAAACAAATACAATGATGGATCTGACTCACCGATTAAAACGGAAGCTATTCCTCCAATTACCGGGAAAAGTGCAACCATATAGCCACTTCGAGCTCCTCCAATTTTTTCTACAAGCTTCAAATAGAATAACCATGCTACAAATGAAGCAACCAGAGTTAAATATAGCAACACAAATAAATATGAAAACGATGTTGGAAATACAAATTCTTGTCCTTGAAATAATACAATTACTCCCATCAATATACTGCTCACTGTAAATCCAATGGTATTTGCATAGATAGGATTCACCTTGTGACTTGCATTTCGTGCCGAGCAGGCATCACCTATTGCTGTAAGAAGTGTACCTAAGATCGCAAACATAATTCCTTTTATGTCATTGGCCCCTTGAAAGTTGTTCAAGTTCGGATAGATGAGAATACATACGCCTAATACACCAAAAATCCCCCCAACCAAAACGCGTGAATGTAACTCTTCTTTTAAAAAAATCCGAAGGGTAATCGGGGTCAAAATCACTTTTAATGAAAAAACCAATGTTACGATTGCGGCAGAACTCAAAATTGTGGCGTAATAAAGGCATAAATAGCTTAATGCAAAGTTACATACACCAAAAACTATTACAAATGGGATATCTATTCTTGTTGGCATCCCTCTTGGTCGAAGGAACCAAACAAGAATCAAAAATAATAAGGCTGTCATAACAAGACGATAAGTTAAGGATAATTCTAGGCTGACAGGAGTTCCTTGAATTTTTACTGCAATAAAGTTGAGTCCCCATACAAGCAAACAAAATATGTACATAAATATTGTCATGAGTTTTCTCCCAAATCAATGTTTTTATAAATCCATTATGCATTTGTACTGTCATTTCTAAAAGGTACAGTTTACAATAAATACAAATGACAGATGAGGTATTACATTGATGAATGAACTAATATTTAATATCAATCGAGAAAGTAACACTCCTATGTACCAACAAGTTTATCAATACATACGTACTCAGATTTTATCTGGTAAATTAGAAAAGGGTACAAAATTACCATCGATTAGACAGCTTGCTATCCAATTAGAGGTCAGCAGAAACACAACTCAAGTAGCCTATGAACAACTGCAATCGGAAGGATATATTCGAAGTGAGAACAAAAAGGGATTTTTTGTAGAGGCTACTATATCGGATGAGACGCTTAATTATGGACCCACTAGAGAACAGCATCATGAAACAAATCGCGCTGCCACAAAAACTATTGACTTTAAGATTGGGACAGTGGATCAAGAAAACTTCCCTTTGAAAAAATGGAGAATGCTTACAAACAAAATCATTAAAGACTCTAGCATGTTTTCATACGGAGAAAAACAAGGCGACATTAAATTAAGGAAGGTACTAGCAGATTACTTATTTCAATCAAGAGGAGTTAATACTTCTGCAGAACAAATTATTATTGGCAGTAGCACACAGCACTTGTTATTACTTTTATCGCTGTTGTTAAAGCAAGACTATCATTATCTGGCAGTAGAAGACCCTGGATATAATGTGGCAAGGGAACTTTTTGTTCTTCAATCATTTATCATTGATCCAATCCCGGTAAAAGAAAAAGGCATCCAAGTCGATCTCCTTTTAAAATCGCCTTCCAGACTTTTATATGTCACTCCTACTCACCACTTTCCATATGGAGTGACTATCCCTGTGAATGAAAGATTAAAGTTAATTCAATGGGCAAAAAGGGTGGACGGATATATTATTGAGGATGATTATGATAGTGAATTTCGGTACATCCATCAACCTATACCATCTCTTCAAAGTTTAGATTCTAATGATAGGGTGGTTTATTTGGGAACTTTTTCAAAAGCACTTTTACCCTCTATCCGTGTCAGTTATATGGTTTTGCCTAGGAGGCTAACAAGTGAATATAAAAAGATACTCCCTTTGCTTGAGCAAACATCCTCATCTATTCATCAGCGAACACTGGCGACCTTTATGAATGAAGGATATTGGTACTCACACTTAAGGAAGATGAAAGCTTTGTATAAACGTAAAATGAATCTATTGAATAGGGAATTATTAAAAAATTTTAAGAATTATGTTGAAATAAAAGGTGGTAGCTCCGGAATTTTCGTTATTATTGAAGTGAAAACAGAAATGAGTGAAAAAATGCTAATTGAAAGGGCATATGAACACGGAATTGTAGTTTATCCTTGTTCAAAATATTTCTCGAACTATATACCACGATATCCACATATTCAACTTGGATTGGGTAATTTATGTGAAAAAAAGATAATAGAAGGAGTTTCTCAATTAGCAAAAATTTGGCTGTAATCTTGATTTTTACCCTAAAAAAATTTTTTTCGTTCTTCCTAATAGGGGTCATCATACATCGCTGTCAAGTTAAGAAATTAATTGTTCCTCCAAAAGGAAAAAGTGACATTAATACCCTTAAATAGCTGTAAAAAGGTGAAATTTTAGTTAAGGGGGGTTCTCAATTAGCTTGATGGGCATGTGACGCTATCCCATTGCTATCAAGCTAGCAAAATAAAATACCCCCTAAAATGAAAAAGTCCGCTATTCTTTCTGTAGAATCATAAGAAGGGATGGAGTTTTTTGCGCTAGAATGGATACTTGGACATTCGAGATAATATAATATTTATATTATTAACAACAGTTTGGCGGTGTTCACAATGATTAAAGGCATTAAAAATATTGAAACTAAGGAACCCATAAAAGTGTTTTTATTCGTTCCTTGTATTATTCTTTTATTTGATAATATTTATCATTACTTTATTCTTAGGAAGGATTTCTCGCTACAGAAATTTTTATTTGAACTAGTATTTTTATTTATTTTTATTTCATGCATTTTATATAACAAGTATTTACAAAAAATGAATAAACAAGTGTTAACAAAATACATTTTTCTTGGTGTTAGTATTATTTATCTTCTAACATACGACTTTATATTTACACGTAGTCCAAATACTTCTTTACATGTGCCTTATCTAGAATGCTTCTTAGTAATTTCTTCACCTTTATTTTTAAGTATTCGTTTTCTTCTATGGGTGTCTATTTCTATGATATGTAGATTTATAATCGCTATTTATTATTTTCACGTTAACTATCCAATAAAATTAGTATTATTGTTTATAACAATTATTATTACGTCATTTTTTGTGTTTCTTTCATTAAAATTTTTAGTGCAAAAAATAAAAGTATCCTATGAAAAACAAATGAAAGAAACAGCTTTATCGGTAATGAGGATAATGGAATTAAAGGATCCATACACTAGAGGGCATAGTGAACGTGTAGCAAATTATGCTACTATTCTTGCTAGGGAAACAAATGAATATGATGATAATTCTTTAAAACAATTTCATTTTATTTGTTTATTACATGATATAGGGAAAATAGGTATTCCTGATGAAGTTTTAAAGAAGGCGTCTTCTCTCACAGAAGACGAATATAATATTATTAAGGCACACCCACAATTAGGATTAGAAGTTTTCAAAAATATATCTTTAATAAAAGGTAGTGAAGACATAATTCTTTCTCATCATGAAAGATGGGATGGAAATGGTTATCCTCAAAAATTAAAGGAAAATCAAATACCGTTATGTGCAAGAATTGTTGCGATAGCAGACGCATTCGACGCAATGACTTCTTCAAGAGCATATCGTTCAGCCCTATCTCCTGAAGAAGCTTATAAACGTATCATAAAAGGATCCGGTACACAATTTGATCCATCTATAGTAGAGGTTTTCAAAAAGGTATTTCCTTTATGGGAAAAAATGGCACAAAAGTCTTTTAGTTAAAAGTTCATGCCTTAGATTAATTCATATTAAAATTAAAAACGTTATTCTTTTACTATATACGGATAACTTTTCTAATTAGATAAAGTAACTTTTTTAGTAAATCAAGCCCTTTTCTCAGTTCTTCATTCTCACGCTAGAGCTTTTCATTTTATACTGAGTACTACCCCATCGCTATCAAGCTAATAAAAAAATGCCTCCTAAAATGAAAAAATACGCTATTCTTTCTGTAGAATCATAGGAAAGGATGGCGTTTTTGTATGTCTATTTCTTTATCTGATGAATTACAGCTATTTGCTCAAGAGATTCAAAGCTTTTTATCTCCAAATGTTTTACGAGACCTTGCTAGAGATATTGGTTTTGTACAACGAACCAGTAAATACCAAGCAAAAGATTTAATTGCTTTATGTATATGGATGAGTCAAAATATCGCTACAACCTCTTTAGCTCAATTATCTAGCTGTTTAGAAGCATCCATAGAAGTACTCATCAGTCCCGAAGGAATGAATCAACGGTTTAATAAATCAGCCGTTCAGTTTTTACAACATATATTGACTAATCTTCTAAATAAAAAATTAACTTCATCTATGCGAATTTTTTCTCCATACACCTCTGTTTTCAAACGTATTCGTATTTTAGATTCAACTGCATTTCAGCTTCCAGATATATTTTCACCCATTTATCCTGGGGCGGGAGGATGTAGCCATACTGCTGGGATGAAAATTCAACTTGAATATGACCTGTTAAGCGGACCATTCCTACATATCCATACAGGTCCAGGTAAGCAACATGATCGAACCTACGGTTCCCTGTGTGTCTCAACTGTAACAGCGAATGATTTATGTATCCGAGATTTAGGTTATTTTCATTTGAAAGATTTTCAACATATAGAAGATAAAAAGGCTTATTATATCTCACGTATCAAATCGAATACACGTATTTATCAAAAAAATCCTAACCCTGATTTTTTTCAAGATGGCAGAATCAAGAAAGGTACAGAGTATAACCAGATAGATATGGATGTTGTAATGAAATCTCTTCAACCAGGACAAACATGTGAAATAGCTGATGCTTATGTAGGAATGATTGATAAAGTGCCAGCCCGTGTAATTGTTCATCGATTAACAAAACAACAGCAACAAAAATGATTACAAGATCAAGCTGTAAGAAAAAAAGAAAGAAAGGGATGAAGTATTCTCCTCGTAGTAAGCGACTCAGTAGTATCAATGTATATATGACAAACACCCATACAGATATTGTCCCGATGGGACAGTAGATGACTGGTATTCTTTGCGATGGCAAATCGAAATTTTATTTAAAACGTGGAAATCATTCTTTCAAATTCATCATTGTAAAAAGATAAAAATAGAACGATTGCAGTGCCATTTATATGGTCAGTTGATTGCCATTCTACTCTGTTCTTCTATCATGTTTCAAATGCGCCAATTGCTCCTCATGAAGAAAAAACGAGAGCTTAGTGAGTATAAAGCCATATATATGATTAAAGACTATTTTCTTCTTCTATTCCAAACTATACAAAAAAACACCCAAGAGCTATCAAAGGTGTTACTTCGTCTGTTCAATCTCCTACAGCAAAACGGGCGGAAATCTCATCGATAAGAGAAAAAAACGGTCTTTGATATATTAAGTTTCGTATACAACTTTTCTATGTCTCGCAAACATGTAGCGTAACCCAAAAAATTAAAACCCGATAGGGTTTATTTGGTATGGAAATCTTTAAAGAACTTACACTGGATCTATAGAAAAAAGAAAAAACCTCACGTGAAATTAAACTTGTATAATCTTAGCTGGATGGCGATGCGGCAGGACCCCTATCAGAGTCTAAAGTTAAAAGTTTATTAAGTGAATTTTCATCTTGATTTGGAATATTAAATATACCTGGAGTAGGATATCCACCATCATATTTTTGTACACATTCAATAAAATCATTAGGAAATTTAATATCCAAGTATTGTTCCGGTGTTACCTTAATCTGCGTGCCCATTTCATTATTTTTTGTATATTAAGAAAATCATAACACATAATTAATTTATGTAAAACTATCATTCAAAAATCACCAGTCCAAAAAGGGGCAGGTGAATGGCTATTTTTCTAATTTCTATCATTATTTATTGTTTTCATTTGCTAAAATCTACAAAGATGTCAGAGTGTTGGGAAATCCTAAAGGTTTTTCCGACACTCTGAGAAAAGGACGCTTGTGAGAACGTCCTTTTTTATTCCTTTAGAAGGTAGGTTACCTTGTTTAAAATAGCTTCAATTTGTTGTGCATTTTTACTATACATTTCACTTGCCGTTTTTGATTTCGTTTCTAAAGAAAATAGTTCAAGATCAGCATGGCATTTTTTTAAAGATGCCAATAATAAAGGTTTGTTTTGAGGAGAGGGCATTTGGAGTTTATCATTATAAATGTCGATCGTAAGTTGTCCGTATGAATCAACTTGACCGAGAAAGACATTTTCAATGACAACACCGAGTTTTTCTAGTTCAGAATGTAACCAAGCGCGGTTATGCCCACTAGCTGAAAGAGGTTCATCTAGTACATTTCCATCCATAATAACAGTTTGTGGTTCCTTTTTATTTGGTACTTTCAAGCCAATATCTTTTGCTGTAAGTGGTTGAGATTCTTTCTTTAATAATACATTTAATTCTCCGCTTGGTTCTAAGACTGCAAATTCTACTTCGGATATGCTAAAGGCTCCGTTTCCTCTGAGAAGTTCAAGTAATTCATCACTGGTATACTTTTCTTTCTTTAAATTATCCTCAAGTATTTTGCCATCCTTTATTAAAACTGTAGACTTCCCTTCAAAGAAATCTCTCGCGGCTTTGTTTTTTAAGGAAAGAATTCCTACGAAAAAAGGTACCAAAGCGAAAATAAGTATGGCAAAGACGCCATGGAAAATTTTTTGGTTTAGCCCTGTAGATACTTGAGCGGCGATACCACCGATTGTCATTCCAGCTACGTACTCAAAAAAGGAAAGTTGAGAGATTTGCCTTTTTCCTAAACATTTTGTGATAGTAAATAAAACAATTAATAAGAATACAGAGCGGAGAATGACAAGCGCCCATTCGGGTAGGTGAGACATAGTAATTTCCTCCAGTCTACTTAACCCCCTTTATATTGAGGTTCTTCACGTTCTAATACGGAAACTCTATCCTTTAAATCAGCAATGACGCTGTCCATTTCTAACATACATTCATGAAAAACACGTTTTACCTCTTCATCTTTTGAATTTAATGAAAGGGAACTTAAGCTTGCTTGAGCGCCCCTTAAACTAGCGAGGCATGTTTTTACATTTTTACTGGTGCCGTTGGAGGTACATTGTTATAACTAATTCAAATAAGTCATTTATTTAGTAAATACTACCATAATTTTGGTAGTTTTTTTTGCTGCTCTATTAAAGAGGATTATTACCACCAATCAAAAATGTTTTTTATCCTTATTAATCTAATTAGCTAGAAGAAAATAGAAAATAAGATTACTTAAACATACAAACACCATGGTAAGTGGTGCTTGTATGTTTGAGTAATTATTTAGTGAGGTAACATGTAACCAATTAATGTTCTATTAAGTTGGATAAAGGAATTTCTTGTTCATTCTCGGGTTCATTAAGAGGATAAATTCTAGCTGTTTCATTATTTTCAGCCACATTTTGAATATAAATTGGAACTCCATTATACGTTACATTAGCCATGACTGGTGAAGCGGCAATCTCTTGTGCTCTTTGTTTGTTCATTATAATGACCTCCTTTTGATTTGTAACAGTTATAATATTTACTTCAAACTACTTAAGTATTCTTATTACTCAATAATAAGTAAACAGGGAGCTAGTTTTAATTACGGTTACTTGACTACCGAAGACAACGGTTAAATTTTGATTTCCTAGTTGGTTGCGGGATTAGTTTATGTAAAAACTTTTTGTTTTAAAATCAGGATGCTTAGCATGAGTATTTTGAAAATGTAAGTAGCATGGTACAATGACAATTGTTAGGAAATAAGAAGTAACTGTATAAATTTCTGAAATGTACCCATAAACAGAAAATACCTCTTGTACCATATCTAATAAAATAAGGTATAAGAGGTATTTTTTCTTGTTTTATTCTATTGGATTACTCTATATTGTTCTACTCCAATTAGGTTCTCCTATATTTAAGAATCCGCTTTAAGCCAATGATAATCTTTACATTAACCTGTTATTGATTATTCTTTTCTTGAATTTCTTCAGAAGGTTCTTCAGTTGGATCTGGCTCATTCTCATCAACGCCATTGCAGCCGCACAAGAAACCTACAGATAAAATAGTAGACATGATAGCAAGTAGATATTTTCTTTTCTTCAAGTGATTATCGCTCTTTTCAGAGAAATATTTATGCAATTATCTTCTACTTAAAGAAAAAAATATGCTAAAGTTTTTTTAACGTTTTTTTTCCTTTATATCAAATTAGAATCAAATTCAATTATTAAGGGATTTCCTAAATATTTGTGAGTTTACCGCAAAATTTATTTCAAAGAAGAGTAACTTTAGTAAAAAAAGTGCAAAATTATGTGCTGTGATTTATCAAAGATATCGTCAGGAATGTTTCAAATCCACAAAAATTAATTTTCTATATACATTTATAATCCAGGTAACAAAAGAATTAAATAAATATGTAGTATTGCCAATAGCTATACTGGTTAAGATTCCTATGAAGGCACTTCCTATGATATCAATTGGATAATGATGCCCTAGCCAGATACGTGAAAAACCTGTCAAAATTGCTAAGAACCACATGATTGAGCCAAATAAACGCTCACGAAGTAAGACGGAGGTTGCTAAGGCAAATGCTACGGCTGTATGTTTACTAGGAAATGAGGAATTATTCTTTGATGGGATAAGTAAACGCACACGATGTATAACAAATGGACGAGGTTTAAAATAAAAGAACTGGATAAAACGATTTATACATAATGAGAACCCTACTGACACCCCTGCAAATAAAATAATTTTTTTGTAGGAATTGTTTCTAAACCACATTAAGGCTAATAAGAAAATGTACAAGAATCAAGTCTTTTGTGAAATAAATATCATAAATGTATCCAATGTTGAGTTACGACCAGCTAGGCGATTGATAGCCCTAAACATTTTATAATTCATGCAGATGCTCTCCTTTATTTTTGAATTGTTATATAAATATCATTCCCTCACGAAAGAGAAATATGTAGTGTACATGCCCTTTCTTATTATTCTACTCCGTTTAAATAGATAAATAATATATAGTTGCAATTTGAACATGTTTAACGTGATAATGCTCCTCCTACTGGTTATGTACATTTTTAGTTTAGACACAAAGCAAACTCCCCTATATTCTCTTGGCATTCTTAACTTGACATTGATATAGAGCTACACCTTTTAGAGCAGTTTACGAAGGCTGTAAATGATATTCTTACTGAAAAATAATAGTTAAGTTTAGGTAAGCGAATCATGCTGTGAATATAGCTATTTTCTTTGTGAATATCTACTAAGCAAGATCACTTTCCTCATTAAAAAAGCTATTCTTAAGTGTAAACTAAGGCAAACAGTTTTAAGTACTCTGTATACGAAACTGCGATTTTTCAAATACTTTAAGTAGAAAGCCTTTAAATAGGAGTGAAAAAAGTGATAAGAGAAAAAAGTAAAATGATTCATCTATTTTTATTATTAATTGTTACCGCAGTTTTTATATGGTCTGTTATTAAGCCTGCGAGATACTCGACATGGGCAGCGGAAGCTACTCCTGCCGTTCTCGGTCTAATCATTTTAATAGCAACGTACAATAAGTTCCGTCTCACCACTCTCTCTTATACCATTATTGCAATACTAGCCATTATAATGTTCATCGGCGGTCATTATACATACTCAAAGGTTCCTCTTTTTAATTGGATAAAAGATGTTTTTGATTTAAATCGAAATCACTACGATCGATTTGGACATTTGATAAAAGGCTTTTTTGCAATTGTGATAAGAGAAATATTATTGCGGAAAACTCAACTAACCGAAGGTCCTTGGTTAGTTACGATTAGTATAAGTATTTCGCTTGCTATCGCTGCATTATACGAAATCATCGAATGGATAGCATTTAAAATAACAAAGGGAGGAACGGCAGCTAAAGACTTTTTAGGTACACAAGGCGATATGTGGGATGCACAATGGGATATGTCGCTTGCCTTAGTTGGTTCGATTCTGGCTTTACTCACGCTTTCAACACTACATAATCGTCTATTAAAAGATAATCGATAAAAGAGTAGATATAGAGGAATCTGTGTAGCATTGTCATGTATTGATGCAAACAGAAGATAGTGATTTTATGGACGGAATTATATAAGAAGGAAATGAGAAGTAACGATGCTAGTACAAGAGGAAATGGAAGTGCAAGTGCAAGAGCAGGAAGCATCACTCCCACAGGAACGCCAATACGGTTTTGGTGGAGGGGATGGCTTTCGTCAAAAAATATCGTCGTTATTGATGACGACATTTCCCAATCCGAACTTTTCTAAGAATATTTTTAGATCCTTATTACTATCCTTACTATTATCTTTAAAATCTTTAGCCCGCGCTAACAGGCAGTAAACCCTCACCTAAATGTTCAGAGGAATCAAAGAAGATAGGTGGGGGCATCGCTGCTCCTATTTGTACTGAACGCCAACAGGGTGAATCCCCACTGTTTGAAGTTTCACTTTCTTCTCGAGACATCTACTTTTTTACTGGTAAAGAAAAAGTTTCTTCTCTGTTCATCTCGGTACGGGTAAAAACAAACTGCTTAATCATTTCATTTAACCCCTTCGCCGCTTTTGTAGGAATTTGATGCTTTACATTATCAATGAATTTTAATTCATTACATGGCAATTCCCCATGCAGTAGTTTCGCGTGATCATAAAATGATTTATCTTTCTTACCATAAACCAACAAAACCGGCAGCTCAATGTTTCTAAGCAGATCAGTGCAATTATAATGCAAACTATAACGATAATACTGCTCGATATTTTGGGCATTTCCTTTTCGAGCTTCTTTAAACATCTTTCTGAACAATTTATGTGTATTTGAATTGCCCCATGAAATAGACAATGCTAAAAATGAAACTGCCCCTGTTTTTGCAAGTTTCACGCCTAGTGAAATCTTATTCTTAAGATATCCATCCTTCACTTCTGACATTCCTCCGATTAGAATACCCCCTAAGGCACTATCGACATAAGTCAACAAAAATTCTAATGCGACAGAGCTTCCGGTCGAATATCCGCATATGAAGGCTTTTTTGATTTCCAAATGATCTAATAAACGTTTAATATCTTCAACAATCAGCGGATAGGTTATCGGTTGTCTTGAATATCGACTCCTTCCATGTCCTCTAATATCAAAAGCGATCACTTTAAACTCTTTAGATAATTCCTCTATTTGGTACTCAAAATTTACACAAGTGAGTACAGGCGGATGAATAAAAACAATAGGAATCCCTTTTCCCTTAACGGTATAATACAAACTACTACCGTCCACATTCAACGTTGGCATGTATGTAATCACCTCAATAATCTGAAATTATTTCTAGCTCTTTTCTAAAGAAAAAAAGCAACTTTCAAAAAATGATGCCTAATAAAAAAATTAATTATTATTAGATAATAAACATAATGGTATAAATGCTAACCATTTAAACCATTTGTAAAAGGATTAGAAATAGAAGCAAATTTAAAACCTAATCAGTCAGCTCCTTTGTTTAACATTGAAATCCTAATTATCCCTTAAATCTCATCTGGCCTAGAAAAATTTTGAATATATGATCCAGGGCTAGGCAAGGCCTTTTTAACATCTTGGTAAATAAATCGTCCTTTTTTAGCATGATTATTAAAGCACTTCACTTCATTTAATAAATGAACAGTGTGTAAATGGAATTTAACTAAGGTATCATTCTTATTTATCTAAGTTCCATCAGAAAGAGTAACAGTTTTCCCTTTGTAACGGGTAAGTCTTACACGTAAAATATTGTCCTTGTGAGTTTCATTTATAAGTTAAGCACGTGAATTTGTAATATATTGAATCGGTAAAATTTCAAATCGTTCGTACATAGCTTTTCAATTTGCTTTCATTTTCCCTTTTGAATTTCTATTACTATTATTTTGCATATTTTCAATAAAAAATATTTAGGAAATCTTAGGATTTTCAGGAAAAAAATGAAGAGCTATTAGCATAAGTTTGCATCATAAATTTCTATAAAATAATGCAAAATAAAGCATGTGAAATCGAACTCAGCGCTTCTTTTTCCTAACATTTTTACAGGGGGCAAAAAATGAACACTCTTAACTTCTTTATGTCATTATTCAATTCTGGAAGAAGAACTCAGCAAATGTTTAAACTGTTTAGAAATAGACGGAATAATAATAGAGGGTGGATTTGGGTTTCTTTACTAGGGTTAGGAACCGTTTTTGGTGTAGTAGCAACGCGTAATTCAAATATGATGCGACCTATCCAACGTTTGTTCCAAGGTGTTCAAAATACAACAAGAACATTTATTCCATCCAAAGTAAACCTGACAAACATGGAATTTTCCAGAGAAATAGTTCCTATTAATCAAAAGAAACAAAGTAATCAAAACTAATAACCATTACAAGAAACAATCTCATCAAAAAAATAGTAAATAGATAACCGGTTCTTTATCTTACAGGGAACCGGTTAATTTATGTCTAAACGTACAATTTTCTTTTCTGAAATGTTAATCCCTAATAAATCGTTAAAATAATCATTGATTTATACAAAAAACTGTAGATTATTATTATATATTTTCTTATATCTTTTATAAAAATGAGGATACAATCACAACACCTAGATAATCCAAGGATAATTTCCTTCGTTTGGGAAATTTTATAAGTAAACTTTTTAAAAATTTCTTGAGGTGTAATCAATGTTTTTAAACCAGAATAAAAAAGAAAAAAAGTTACTTGTTTTTGCAGCCAGTATACTCATTCTTTATTTGTCTCCTTTATTTATTCTCGGAGAAAATGCGCATATTCGCGTTCATGATAATCTTGATTCCAATTTATCATGGTATAAGATTTTGGCAAGGAGCGAAGAGATAATAGGTCCGATTGATGCTACAATTCCACAGGTGATAAACAATCAATTATCAAGAAACGCATTTAGTACGGAATTTAGTGGTATTGTTTGGTTATATGCTTTTTTTCCAACTATGGTTGCGTATGCATTAAGTCAAACGATTACAAGAGTATTTGCTTTTATAGGGATGTATGTTCTTTTAAAACATCATTTTCTACCTAGAGAGGAATGGATGGTCATCTCAGTAGGAGTTTCATTAGCTTTTGCTCTTACTCCTTTTTGGGCGTCAGGAATGCTTAGTACTCTCGGAATGCCTCTTGTACTTTGGGCATTTTTAAATATTCGAAAGGGAGCAAGATCGTGGAAGAACTATTTCATACTTACTCTCATTCCTCTATATTCGAGTATTGTTTTGGGGTTTTTCTTTTTTTTAAGCAGCATAGGGATGCTTTGGTTAGTGGATTTAGTAATAAAAAAAGAATGGAACTTTCGTTTTCTTTTTTCAATTATTTATATGACGCTCATTTACATGATTGTAGAATATCGCTTAGTATCTTCCTTCTTTTTATCTACTGCACCTAACAGTAGAGATGAATATTTTCATGCAACATTATCGTTATGGCGATCTCTCCGCCTTACAGTGAAAAATTTCCTTTTAGGACATACACATGTCATGACAGTCCATACTTTTGTTATTTTACCTGCTATACTTATTGCGTTGTATTTTATCATTACTAAGAAAAAATGGAAGGAAGAAAAAGCCTTTGTTTTTTTGTTCTGGTTTAACATAGCTTTGTCAATTTGGTATGCTTTTTGGTTTTATAAAGGTTGGCTTCCATTAACAAAACGTTTTCATATTTTGGATACATTTAATTTTGCACGTTATCATTTTTTGCGCCCGTTAGTCATCTATGTTTTATTTGCTCTTGGATTAAAAGTTTTATGGTTACAAGGGAAAATATGGAGACACGCTGCAACAAGTTTTGTAATAGCTCAAATTATTTTGTTAGGCTTTTTTAATGAGGAATTTATTTTTCAAAGTAAACCTTCAGTAAAGGAATTTTTTGCAGAAAAACAATTTCAGGAGATAAAAGAGTATATCGGTTTACCTTTGGAGCAGTACCGTGTCGCTAGTATTGGTTTACATCCTGCTATCGCTCAGTACAACGGATTCTATACACTTGATACATATAACAATTTTTATCCGCTATCATATAAATATGAATTTCGTAAAATAATCGAGAAGGAATTAGCGAAAAATAAAACGATTCGTACGTATTTTGACGAGTGGGGTGGCCGCTGTTATATTTTCACCAATGAACTTGGAAAACACTATACGTTTAAGAAAAACTCGAAAAAACGCCTGGAAAATTTACAACTAAATATAGAGCATTTTAAAAAAATGGGTGGTCGATACATGTTTTCTGCTGTCCCTATTGAAAATGCAGCAGAAAACCATTTATCACTCCAGAACATATTTACATCAAACACATCCGCTTGGAAAATTTATTTATATAAAGCAGTTTAGATATCTGGAGTAGATTGTCTTTCTCGATATAAAATAATAAAAACCAAACAAATATTTAGCTGAATTACTTGTTTGGTTTTTATTATTTTGTATTAAATTGAACTACTCACCATTTAACGTCCAAACAGACCGTTTGAAGTAGCAGATTTTTAATTACAAAATTCTAGCAGTCTCTAATAAAGTACCCTCTTATATATATATATCTTGTACTTCTAATATACACTATTAGCCAAAAGGTTGCCTAATGAAATAATCTGTCTAACTTTAAGGGATTACTTCATAATTAATCGACCTTTTCTTTTATTTTTTGTTATAAAAGGGGTAGCACCACATCGCTATCAAGCTAAGCTTATGCAAAGTCAATTTTAGACGAGATTGTTTCTTTTTCCTAAAGGGCAAGTGTAGGTGATTGAAAGATCTGCATACGAAATAAACCCTAACGGGTTTCACTTTTTTGAATTAAGCGGCTTGATTATCAGACAGGGTACAATTGTAAACGACACTTAATATATCAAAGACTGTTTTTTTCTCATATCGATGAGATTTCCGCCCGTTTTGCTGTAGGAGATTGAACAGGCGAAGTAACACCTTTGATAGCTCTTGGGTGTTTTTTTGTATAGTTTGGAATAGAAGAAGAAAATAGTCTTTAATCATATATATGGCTTTATACTCACTAAGCTCTCGTTTTTTCTTTATGAGGAGCAATTGGCGCATTTGAAACATGATAGAAGAACAGAGTAGAATGGCAATCAATTGACCATATAAATGGCACTCCAATCGTTCTGGTTTTATCTTTTTACAATGATGAATTTGAAAGAATGACTTCCACGTTTTAAATAAAATTTCGATTTGCCAACGCAAAGAATACCAGTCATGTACCTGTCCCATCGGGACAATATCTGTAGGGGTGTTTGTCATATATACATTGATACCACTGAGTCGTTTACTACGAGGAGAATACTTCATTCCTTTCTTTTTTTCTCTTACAGCTTGATCTTGTAATCGTTTTTGTTGCTGTTGTTTTGTTAATCGATGAACAATTACACGAGCTGGCACTTTATCAATCATTCCTACATAAGCATTAGCTATTTCACATGTTTGTCCTGGTTGAAGGGAGTTCATTAACGTCTCCATATCTATCTGTATATACTCTGTACCTTTCTTAATTCTTCCATCTTGAAAATAATCAGGGCTAGGATTTTTTTGATACATACGTGTATTCGACTTGATACGAGAGATATAGTAGGCCTCTTTATCTTGTATATATTGAAGGTCTTTTAAATGAAAATAACCTAAATCTCGGATACATAAATCATTCGCTGTCACAGTTGGGGCACACAGAGAGCCGTAAGTGCGATCATGTTGTTTACCTGGACCTGTATGAATATGTAGGAACTGTCCACTTAACAAATCATACTCAAGTTGAATTTTTATCCCAGCTGTATGGCTGCATCCTCCTGCACCTGGATAAACCGATGAAAATACATCCGGGAGTTGAAATGCAGTTGAATCTAAAATACGAATACGCTTGAAAACAGAAGTGTATGGAGAAGAAATCGGCATAGATGCGGCCAATTTTTTGCTTAGTAGTTCGGCTAGTAGGTGTTGTAAAAGTTGGACGGCCGCCTTATTAAACCGTTGATGCTTCTAAACAGCTAGATAACTGAGTTAAAGAAGTCATAGCTACATTTTGGCTCACCCATACACATAAAGCGACTAAATCTTTTGCTTGGTACTTACTAGTTCGTTGTACAAAACCAACATCTCTAGCAAGATCCCGTAAGGTATTTGGAGATAAAAAACTTTGAATCTCTTGAGCAAATAGTTGTAATTCATCAGATACAGAAATAGACATACAAAAACGCCATCCTTTCCTATGATTCTATAGAAAGAATAACGTATTTTTTTCATTTTGAGGATATTTCTTTTTATTAGTTTGATAGCGATGGGGTTCGTCCCCACAAGGCAAGCCGCATTCTAGCCAAAACGCAATCTTTAGATCGAAAAATAAGAATACAACCAATGAATAAATATTTAATTTATATTTTTTTAATCTCATTTTCGTAATCTTCAAGTTCCTTATCTGTCATTACATATGGAGAGGGATACTCTTTTATAAACCGTACCGCATTTAGTCCGATCATCTGGGCAGCGGCGGACGGCTGACCATCTGGAATAATAGGCGAAATGGACAAATCGGCAACCTTAAGATTTTTGGTACCAAACACATTGAGGAATCCATCGACAACCCCTTCTTGAATCGTCTGTCCCATCCGACACTGCCCGCCTAAAGAGAAGTTCGTGTAAGAGGCTTTGACATAATTCTCAAGCTGCTGTTGTTTGTTGGGATCATTGTTAGGTAGCTGGAATATACTTTCCGGAGGATATACAACTTTCCCAATTCCGTTATTTGGGTATTTCAGTGAATCTCTAGCCTCTACAATAATATTATAAATTCTCTTATATTGATCGACCATATATGTTAGGTCATTGGGATCTTCCAACGGATTGAAGTTAAGAGATGGATAAGCCTCTGGATCGCTATGTTCCACTAACACTGTACCCCTGCTTTTTGTATTCACGTCTACAATACCAAAACTCATGATACTTGGAGTAGTTTGGAAAGTTAAATCTAAACTCCAACCATTGCTGATCACATCTGGAGCAGGGATAAAAAATGGGATAGGAGCCCCTATCAGTTGGAGACGACGACTTTCTAGTAGATTCATTGGATTCTCTGCTTGGAAAGCACCTAAGATAAGTGGAAAGTTGGGATCAGCAAAAAATATAGGAAGAATTTGAGAGGTATCTATTTCAACTCCTAATCCAACATAACCATGGGTTTGAAGATTGTGACCCACATTTGGACTCTCTATAAATGTTGGTATACCTGCTTTAGCCAAATCATTCGATTTACCGATTCCTGAACGTTGTAGAATGACTGAGGAAAAAAATCCTGCAGAGACGATAATGCCTTTTCTTGCAAACCTTCTATGTGAAACACCATCCTTGACAAATTCAACACCAACCGCAATGTTCAGTCCATTTTTTTTCTTAAATAAAATTTTGTTAACGGTTGTTTTAGCTAAAATAACTAACTTTCTTCCACCAACTCCAAATTCATCTGGATGGAACTGGTTTCCTTGACTGACAATATGGTCATTTAAATAACCTGTTGCCGTTGAGGATCGGACAAATTGACCGGGGCTAACTTCTTTTTGAATAATTTGCGATTTATAAAATGCACAATCCCTTATGCCGGTATTATAGTCCACAGCAATCGGCGTTCCCAATACAGTGTTTGTTGCTTGAACTAACGTATTGATCAATCCATTAGGGGGAATACTCTGTTGCCTAATAAAGATTGGCCCTTGTGATCCTCGTTCATCAGGGTCTTGTGTCGATCCTGTATAGGTTTCATTTTTTACAAATAAGGAGCTAATCTTGTCGTAACTCCATTGATTACCAACAAGACTTGCCCACTGATTATACAACTCTTTACTGCCACGTACGGCGTACATGTCACTAATTTCTGAACTTCCCCCTATGGCGCGACCATTTGTTGCAATAAGGGTACGTGCAATAGTCGATTCTAATTCAGAAGTAACATTAAAGCTAAACCTGTTACCTCGAGTTGTATTAATGGCCGCAAGAATGCTAGGATTACTTAGCTCATTCGTCATATTTGTTCCTGCTTCTAGCACTAGTACAGAAGTACTTTTGTCATCCGTTAATTCTTTGGCGATTACCCCTCCAGCAGTTCCGGCACCAATCACGATATAATCAAATTTAGTAGGGTCTATTGGTTTTATAGGCTCTGGAACTGCACAAGGAAATGCACAAGGAAATAATGAATAAGGAAATTCGCAAGGATTAAAACAATTTCTATTTTTTGATGGCATAAATAATCAAGCTCCTTTTTTGCATTTAGTATATTAAATGCAAGAAAGAATCTGTCTCTTGTACCAGTGTCTTTATTTATTAAAAAATGTATGTTCTATACATGTAAAGTTAATATAACGCATCATTATCAATAGACAATAACGGATAGAATTTTCGTTTTGGGGAATTTTGATTCTTTAGGTTGATGGGCATGGGGTAGCACCACATCGCTATCAAGCTAAGCTTATGCAAAGTCAATTTTAGGCGAGATTGTTTCTTTTTTCTAAGGGGCAAGTGTAGGTGATTGAAAGATTTGCATACGAAATAAACCCTAACGGGTTTCACTTTTTTGAATTAAGCGGCTTGATTATCAGACAGGGTACAATTGTAAACGACACCTAATATATCAAAGACCGTTTTTTTCTCATATCGATGAGATTTCCGCCCGTTTTGCTGTAGGAGATTGAACAGGCGAAGTAACACCTTTGATAGCTCTTGGGTGTTTTTTTGTATCGATTGGAATAGAAGAAGAAAATAGTCTTTAATCATATATATGGCTTTATACTCACTAAGCTCTCGTTTTTTCTTCATGAGGAGCAAGTGGCGCATTTGAAACATGATAGAAGAACAGAGTAGAATGGCAATCAATTGACCATATAAATGACACTCCAATCGTTCTGGTTTTATCTTTTTACAATGATGAATTTGAAAGAATGACTTCCACGTTTTAAATAAAATTTCGATTTGCCAACGCAAAGAATACCAGTCATGTACCTGTCCCATCGGGACAATATTTGTAGGGGTGTTTGTCATATATACATTGATACCACTGAGTCGTTTACTACGAGGAGAATACTTCATTCCTTTCTTTTTTTCTCTTACAGCTTGATCTTGTAATCGTTTTTGTTGCTGTTGTTTTGTTAATCGATGAACAATTACACGAGCTGGCACTTTATCAATCATTCCTACATAAGCATCAGCTATTTCACATGTTTGTCCTGGTTGAAGGGAGTTCATTAACGTCTCCATATCTATCTGTATATACTCTGTACCTTTCTTAATTCTTCCATCTTGAAAATAATCAGGGGTAGGATTTTTTTGATAAATACGTGTATTCGACTTGATACGAGAGATATAGTAGGCCTCTTTATCTTGTATATATTGAAGGTCTTTTAAATGAAAATAACCTAAATCTCGGATACATAAATCATTCGCTGTCACAGTTGGGGCACACAGAGAGCCGTAAGTGCGATCATGTTGTTTACCTGGACCTGTATGAATATGAAGGAACTGTCCACTTAACAAATCATACTCAAGTTGAATTTTTATCCCAGCTGTATGGCTGCAGCCTCCTGCACCTGGATAAACCGATGAAAATACATCCGGGAGTTGAAATGCAGTTGAATCTAAAATACGAATACGCTTGAAAACAGAAGTGTATGGAGAAGAAATCGTCATAGATGCGGCCAATTTATTGCTTAGTAGTTCGGCTAGTAGGTGTTGTAAAAGTTGGACGGCTGCCTTATTAAATCGTTGATTCAGTCCCTCAGGACTGATGAGTACTGCTGTTGATGCTTCTAAACGGCTAGATAACTGAGTTAAAGAAGTCATAGCTACATTTTGGCTCACCCATACACATAAAGCTACTAAATCTTTTGCTTGATATTTACTGGTTCGTTGTACAAAACCAACATCTCTAGCAAGATCCCGTAAGGTATTTGGAGATAAAAAACTTTGAATCTCTTGAGCAAATAGCTGTAATTCGTCAGACACAGAAACAGACATAAAAAACGCCATCCTTTCCTATGATTCTGTAAAGTGACAAAAAAGTTGTTTAATTTAAAATAAAGTCGTTTAAAAAATAATAAAGTTGTTAAAAAAATGCAAGTCATTCTATTCAACAATCGGGCCAGATTGTTGAGTAACGTTTTCAAGTAATTAGATTATTCGAGTTTGAATATATCATTGAGATTGTGAAGGTTATTTACTTAAACTGACGAGCAATAATGATCAATTAAAAAGAAAGGTAAAGTTAGCGAAAAGAATAAGGATTGAAGATCGTATGGATTCATACATTGTAAGGTTTTGCGTTGCGTGTTATTTGAGAAGTAAGAATGATTTCATCAAAAAAATCCATTGGAGATCCAATGGATTTATATATGACGATTTTTTTCAGACTTCATTCAACATCATAACAAATTATAAATAAACAGTCTATATTTTGGGTTAGATTTTTTATATAGTTTGGTTGACAGCAAAACTTAAGAAAAGGGGTGTTATTCATTGAGAAACACTTGTCACCTTGATCAATCTGATTTACAGGAGTATATGCAAAAGGTCTTTGGTACCAGTTATTTGGTTTCTAATGTAACGAAAATGCATGGCGGTGCACAAAAGGTAGTCTATAAGATTGACTGCAGCAATGGATTTTCCAGCGTTCTGTATGTGTGGGATCTTACCATGAATTATTTTCAAGAAGAAATAGCAAACGGAGATATACATGAGCAATCCTATAGTAGTGATTTATTTGAATTAAATAACAAGTATTTAATCCAACAAGGAATTCAAACCCCCAGTCTATATGATCTGAATAAGGAAAGAAACCGTTATCCTTATGATTATGCTCTCGTTGAATATGTAAATGGACAAAAGGCAGAAGTGTATTTTCAACATTCCGATTCATATGTAAAAGATAAAGTGTTTCAGCGGATAGGAGATATGCTGACAGGCATGCATGCCAATGAGAGAAATACTCATGGGAAAGCGAATCAAAGTGGAATCAACACGGAAAAATGTCATCACTTGCAAATGAAGCATGCAAAAAAAGATTTAGATTACGCATCCCAACATATTGACAGCATCAAGGCAAGTCATAGCAAGCTACTCGATACATTGTACGAGCTTGAATCAAAAATTGAACCAAGAAGTCGATATGGATTTATACATGGGGAACTAGGCCCTGATCATGTATTAATTAATGACAAACTAGAACCTTATTTGATTGATATCGAAGGAGCAAAGTTCTTTGATATTGAGCATGAGCACAGTTTTTTACAGTTTCGATTTGGGGATTATTATCGATATTTAAAAAATGATACTCTTGATCCCAACAGGATGTTATTTTATCGGTTCCATCATCATATATCCTTAACTTCAGGCGGATTGAGATTGCTTCACAGAGGATTTCCGAATCAACAATTTGCAAAAGATCTAACCGATCACCATTCCCGTTGTGCACTGCGTTTTATTGAAGGTTGAACTTATGTCCTTAAGTTAAATATTATCTTTCCTTATAACGACAAAACTACCATGTTAGAAAGTGATTCTCTTACATTTCCTGTGGTGAAGCTCTGTTTCATGGTTGGCTAACAGCATGTTTCTTTAAGAAAATAATCTTTTTAAATACAAATTTAACTAGAAATGATCTTCCGCAATCGGGCGCTATTGTTGAATAAAGCTTAGATTTTTAAACGACTTTATTATTAAATTTTTTAGTGTAGTGAAATATCTTACTTTAAAAATTAAATAACTATATTTTTAACCCCGTCCTAAATTTAGAACGGGGTTATGCTTGTTTGAGTTTTTAAAATCAAATAACTTTATTGTCATTTTATAGATTCTACAGAAAGAATAGCGTATTTTTTCATTTTAGGGGAATTTATTTTTCTTAGCTTGATAGCAATGGGGTACCGCCACATATCCATCAAGCTAAGATTTTAAAGTATCTCCTAAACGGAAATTCTATATTTTTTATAGTACAAAAGTTTAATTTTATCGTTTTGGGGAAGAATGTGTTTCTTAAGTTGATAGCGATGGGGTAGCACCACATTGCCATCAACCTAAGATTTTGAAGTCCCCCCAAAACGAAATTTTTATCTCTCTACAGCTGATTGTGAGAACTAAGCTTATTTTTAACTTATGATTTCACAGTTTCAAAAAGAAAAACCACAGCAATTGCTGTGGTTTTTCTTTTAATGATCTAAACTATGTTGTGAATGCTCATAGCATTATACGTTGGATTTCGAAAAAAGTGTTAAAATGTAAACTTTTAAATAAATGTACTAGGTTCTAAATAACGCATGATAACATTATATAACCAATAAACTATTTCCAACGATCTAATTTAGGAATATTTCTTACAAGAAACTTAGCAAGAAATTTAGGGGTTTTTATATTTTTTATTAAATGTTCTTGTACAAATTGTTGCATTTGTATTGCTGTAATATCTTGAACAAACTTACCATCCATATAACAATGACTACAATATTTAACACTTTTATTCCCATTACTTTCTGTACCTCCACCTAATTCATCTTTCGAAAGAGGCATTCCACAACTTTGACATACTTTATATTTTTTCATCAAAATTCTCCTTTGAAAATTACCCACATCAAATAATAAACAAGTGTACAACAACATAACAAATTTATAAAGAGGTAACTCCACATTGCTATTCAGCTAATAAAAAGAAATACCCCATGCCCATCAAGCTAAGATTTTGAAGTGCCCCCATCGCTATCAACCTAAAAAATCAAAATCCCCCCATAACGAAAATTCTATTCATTGTTGACTACTTATAATGATAGGTTATGTAAACTTTACATGAATGAGGTATATAATATATAAATAATGATTAACTGAGGTGAGAGTATGGAAGATACATATAAAATCCCAAAATTAGAAACAAAGCGTCTTTTATTAAAAAAACTAGATTTGCATGATTTAGATGATTTATTTGAAGTCTATTCGGATCCTCAAACAACTACATATGTACCTCGAGAGGTACATAAAAATAAAGATGAAACTCGTATTTTTTTAGAAAATACGATGGATACAGCTAAGAAAGGTAAGTCTTTCATATGGTCTATTATCTTTAAGGGGGATCAGAAAGCTATTGGAACCTGTGGCATCTGGAAATTATCACACAGTAGCGTTTCTTTAGGAGCCGTTATTAACCCACTGTATTGGGGAAAAGGAGTTATCGTTGAAGCTTTAGAAGAACTAATAAAGTTTGGCTTTCAAGAATTAGATTTAAATCGTATTGAAGGAAGATGCGACATAAGGAATACAGCGTCTGAACGAGTTATGCAAAAGCTAAAAATGACATATGAAGGAACATTGAGACAAAGTGTAATGATCAATGGTATGTATTGCGATTCTAAGGTATATTCTCTTTTAAAACATGAATACGGTAACTTTCGATAACGAAAATTATGTAAATATGTAATGTTATCAAACGACTAAATGAGGTACCGTCACATTGCCATAAAGCTAAGGTTTCACACTATTCATTAAGCAAAAAAGACGTTATTCTTACTGTAGAATTATAGGAAAGGATGGCGTTTTTTGTATGTCTAATTCTGTATCTGACGACTTACAATTATTTGCACAGGAGATTAAGAGTCTTTTATCCTCAAATACCTTACAGAATCTAGCTAGAGATGTTGGATTTGTACAGCGAACAAGTAAGTATCAAGCACAAGATTTAGTAGCTTTATGCGTGTGGCTTAACCAAAGTGTAGCAAAAACTTCCTTAACCCAGTTATGTAGTTGTTTAGAAGCATCAACAGAAGTACTCATAAGTCCTGAAGGACTAAATCAAAGATTTAACGCCGCAGCCGTTCAGTTTCTACAACAAGTATTAGCTAAACTTATGAACCGAAAATTATCTTCATCTAGGTTGTTATCTTCACCCTATACTTCTATTTTTAAGAGTATTCGCATCTTAGATTCAAGGTCCAGTATCGCCGGTAGCTCCAGTAGCACCCGTTGAACCAGTAGGAAATTGAAAGGGTGGAACAGGTGGGAGTGTAGGTCCAATTGAACCTGGATTTAATGCAGCGGAGGATAAAAACTCGTCCAATATAATTCACTTCTAAAAAATTCATATTACTAATAGTAAATGTAGGAGTAGAACAAAGTGAAATGGACAAACGAGGAAATAGACAATGGAATTTTAATAAAAGCGTTATTTGATTAAAAAATTGGGGGAATGGGAAATGAACAAGGATATTCAGTTTTTAAAGGATTTGCAGAAGGAGTTAAAAACACAGGAAATCGATTGCCAGGCGGCACCTCGGTTTTGGGCTTTAATGGATTATAAATGGGTTGTAACTGCAGAAGGGTACCATGAAAGAACATCATTATACTTTATTAACTCTTGCGAAGCTGTAATTGTAGATGATTACGTAAAAGAAATTATTAACGATGAAATTGAACATGAGCTTACTGAAGAACAGATTGAAGATTTAAAGGAATTGCAAGAGTTCGCTTCAGAATACGATCTAGTCGAGTGGATTAAAGAAAACATCGATGAAGATTGCTATTTAGTATATGAAAAGGAAGAAGCATTCATTGTTGAAAATACGATGTTCTTAACTAAAGCGGAAGCTAAGAAGCACATTGAATTAAACAGACATCATTACACAAGAAAGGTCCACACATACGCTATGACGGCATGGCGGGCGCCAAAAGTGGAACGATTGTTGAATATATTAGAAACATTTGATTGGGATGAAGTTAGTACAAAATAACCATTTTTAAAAGGGGGAATTAAGGTGGACAAGCAAAAACGGATTGAAATCGTAAATTCACTTATTAAATATTTTGCGGATCATGAGAGAGAATTCTTTCGTTACAAAGATAGTATTGCTCATTTTAAACACGACGGTAGAAACCTCTGGTACGTTGACCACGGCACGAATGTTCCAATGCGTATGACAAGAAGTTCTTACATGAACAAGAAACAGGAACATAATTTCACTGGTGGCGGAACTATGTGGGGGTTAATTAGAGATTTTACGGACTTTATTTTCGGTAATGATAATTCAAACGGTAAAAATGGCTACGGTGGATTGTACTGTACTCATTGGGGATGGTCAGAAGAAGGAATGGAAAAGATGCGTGAATATGCAAAGGAAATCGGATATTTAAAAGCTTAATAAAATAGTTATTGTATAATGACAAAAATTAAAGAACCTGTTAGCTATAACAGGTTCTGTGTACAAGGAGTTCAAGGAATACAAGGAAACTGGTCCAGAGAAACCTGTGTATTCTTTGGCTTAATAGTAATGTATTCAAAGCAAACAAAAAAATGAATAAAAGTTAAATAAAAGCCTTATTTAATAAAAAAATCGCGTACGAAAAATGTACACGATTATATAGAAACTATGTCTTGCGTGCTCATTGCATTGTATGTCTATTGTATGTAAAACGTGATACATTGCAATAAATTAAAAGAGAACTTTTGACAGTGCTCTTAGGACCAAGACTCTTACTGTAAAAGAGTACAGGATAATATATGTGACTTTTTTAAGAAAGTGAATCATTTGACCAGAATTTTTATTTGAAAACTAAAGAGCGCTTTTTAAGGCGCTCTATGACTAAGCTTTATATAAAGGTGAATATGATTATTGTATGTATGTTCTTAATGTATGTGCAGTTTTTAAACAAAATCGTTATTTTAATTAAAAGAGCAGCTAGCAAAAGCTAACTGCTTGTTAAAAAAGAATCCACTCTAGGTTATTTACTGCCAGAGTTTCAAGAAATAAATGATTAAATTAATTTAATTTTTCAATTACAATCGAAGCATTTATATTTGTTTGTGTTCCACCTGCTAAAGTCTGCAAAGTAACCGCAGCAGCGGAAGTATGATTATTAAGGGTAATAATATCACCTGCAGCTAAAGCGAGGATTGTTTGGCCGTTGTTTGGTTGAGTCCCTGCACCTGATCCATAAACTGCGCTGGTAACCGGAGCACCATTTAAAAAGAGCGTAAATTGATTAGGTTCAACTCCTGATACAGAAAAAGAAATCTTATAATCTCCTGCATTAATAACCATAATCTGAGAAGTTCCAGGAGTATGAGTAAAACCAGGTGTCATTAAACCATTCGAATTAAAAAGAATAGGTGCTTCTAAGGCAACAACTTGAGCTGCTGTATTGAAAATATAAGCGTATTGAGATAATCCAGATACTGTAAGACCGGTAGGCCCAGTAGGTCCGGTAGCTCCAGCGGTTCCTGGTAATCCAGTAGGCCCAGGAATGCCTTGGATGCCTTGGATACCTTGAAGCCCAGTTGGGCCAGTCGGGCCGATAGGTCCAATAAGTCCTGGATTACCTTGAATACCTTGGATACCCTGAATTCCAGTCGCCCCAGTTATTCCAGTGGGTCCAATAGGACCAATAGGCCCCGGATTACCTTGAATCCCCTGAATCCCTTGACTTCCTTGAGGTCCAGTGGGGCCAGGAATCCCTTGTACGCCTTGAATACCTTGAAGTCCGGTTGGTCCTGGTGACCCAGTTGGTCCAGTGGGTCCAGTCACTCCGGTTGGTCCTGGTGGTCCCCCGGAAGGTCCAGTCGGGCCCGTTGGTCCTGGTGGTCCCCCGGAAGGGCCGGTAGGTCCAACAGCTCCAGAAGGTCCAGTTGGACCTACAGAACCAGGGATGCCAGGAACCCCTTGAGGGCCGGTCGGGCCAGGAATCCCTTGAATGCCTTGAATGCCAGGAATCCCTTGTACGCCTTGAATCCCTTGAATTCCAGTGACCCCCGTTATTCCAGTCGGTCCAATAGGACCTTGAATGCCAGGAATGCCTTGGATGCCTTGGATACCTTGAATTCCAGTAGGTCCAGTTGGACCAATAGATCCAGAAATCCCAGGAATCCCTTGAGGTCCAGAAATACCTTGAGGACCAGTAGGTCCCAGGTTACCTTGAATTCCAGTAGGTCCGGGAGCACCAGTAGGCCCGGTCGGTCCCGGAGGTCCACCTGAAGGTCCGGTAGGCCCAGTAGCACCGGTTAATCCAGTAGACCCGATTTGAGGCAACGGAAAGGCACATGGAAATGGGATGTGACATTTCTTTTTAAATTTACTCATTTTTACACCTCCGTTATAAACTAACTAGCCGATTTATATTTATACTTTAACAACTTATGAGCAAGCAGATATAAGGGTGTAAGGAAAAAAACTATAAAAATCACATGAAAGGTTTTAAGAGCAAGCCTCTATTTCACATTCCATACAAAAAAGAGCACCATATATAAGTGCTCTTCTGACCAAGACTCTTAATGTAAAAGAGTACATGATATCATATTTGATTTTTTTCAAAGGGTGAAGTATTTGAACAAAAACGCTATTTTGCACACAAAAAAAGGAACGCTTTACCAAGGCGTCCCAAATCGCTAATAAATATCCAATCTCATTAAAATTTATGTTGATTTTATCTAATTATGATTATAAAAACTTCATTTTAATAGAAAGTGAGGCGATCTAATGGATTTTATGTATGTAATTTACACAGTAGACACTTTTGCTCGGAAAGCGATGTTAGGGTTAAGAGCTAACGGACTAAATGCAGGGTATGAAAAAATAGAAGTATGGAAACAAGTTAATTTAATAGTGAAATGATTCTTAATAAAAATTTCATTTTGTAGAAAAAAGTAAAAAGAGCACTATCAATTAGTGCCCTTTGTAAAAATAGCGTAAGTGGCCAGCTCACGTTATAAAGAAAGGTAGAATTTAATATACTCAAACCCTGCTTAAATGGTGAAAACAAAAGAGAAGCTAGCAAAAGCTAACTGCTTAGCCCCGAGGAAGAGAGAGGGACGCTTTATTAAGTCTAAGTCTGAAATAAGGGTTTTAGATGTTAAGACCTAAATATAGTATGGATCTCACTTCAGAAATTATGCATACAAATTGTATTCATACAACAATGGTTAAAAACCAAAGCAGCTAGCTCAATTAGCTAACTGCTTGTTTTACAAAAGAAATTAGGCCCTACAAGTAATTATGTGTAACTTGAAGTTACAGCTATAGTATAAACAGAATTGGAAATGTTATGCGTGAATAAAAATTAATAAAAACCTTATTTAAACAGAAAGTGGTGATACAAATTTATATCCGTCCGAAACGTTTAGAATATTTCGTTAATCAATATGAGCTTTTTGAACATTTAACGTTCTTTGCAAAGGATAATGAATAGTGAGTAACTTAACAAGTTCAAAGGTATGATTTATAAAGATGATTCATTAGTATATATCGGAACAAAACAAGAGTGTGCTCAACATATGGGCGTATGCCCTAAAAAAATTCGCTTTTATAAGACACTATTCTAAAAAAAGAGATGACTAAGAGACATTTTAAATTATTAACAGTGAGATGAGTAATTGAATAGGATTATAGTAATTACCTAATGCTGGGATATGTTATAAATGGAGAACCAACTTAAAGAGATATTTGGTGCATGGCTAGCAGCGATAGGCACAATTACTTCCGCTATTGGAAGCACGCCTTTTGATTTTATAAGCAGTAATGTAAGAAAAGATTTAAATGTATATGGAAACGTATTATAAGCTGTTGGAAATGCTTTAGAGGCTGATGGTCAAGGGGAAATATCTCTTGAAAATAATCAGGGTTAGGATTTTTTTGATAAATACGTGTATTCGATTTGATACGTGATATATAATAAGCCTTTTTATCTTGTATATGTTGAAGGTCTTTCAAATGAAAATAACCTAAATCTCGGATACATAAATCATTCGCTGTTACAGTTGGGGCGCACAGAGAGCCATAAGTGCGATCATGTTGTTTACCTGGACCTGTATGAATATGTAGGAACTGTCCACTTAACAAATCATACTCAAGCTGAATCTTTACTCCCGCTGTATGGCTGCATCCTCCTGCACCTGGATAAACGAATGAAAAAGGATCTGGAAGTTGAAATGCAGTTGAATCTAGGACACGAATACGCTTGAAAATAGAAGTGTATGGAGAAGAGAGCAGCTTAGCTGAAGATAACTTTTGGTTGAGAAGTTTAGCTAATACTTTCTGTAGAAACTGCACGGCTGCAGTGTTAAATCGCTGATTTAGTCCTTCGGGACTGATGAGCACTTCTTTTGATGCTTCTAAACAACTACATAACTGGGTTAAAGACGTTTTTGCTACACTTTGGCTTCTCCATATACATAAAGCTATTAAATCTTGTGCTCGATACTTACTTGCTCGTTGTACAAATCCAACATCTCTAGTTAGATTCTGTAAGGTATTTGGGGATAAAAGACTCTGAATCTCCTGTGCAAATAGTTGTAGTTCGTCAGATACAGAAATAGACATACAAAAAACGCCATCCTTTCCTATGATTCTACAGAAAGAATAGCGTATTTTTCATTGGAGGGTAATTTAATTTCTTTAGATTAATAGCAATTTGGCGAGATTATAACACAATCATCTCTAAATTATAAATCATCACCTATTCAGTTAACTTTTTGATAGTAGGTATCACTGCAATTAATCAATTATTATACAGTAGTTAGTATATTATTTTTAGTCTCAGGTTGTATCATGTATGTAAGATCAAGGATGATTAAAGAAGATTCTTTATTTCAATAATTGAGTAATTGCTGCTTCAAAATCACATTTTCCATATCCTGCATCAATAGCTGCTTTCATCTGATTTTCCATAACTTCACATACACGGGTATCAATGTTATTATCCTCTAATGTTTTCATTATCGTTTGGAGTCCATGCGTATGAACATCCAAGGATGCGACGGTAGCATCTTGGAATTTGCCAGTGTAGTTTTCTAGATTATCAGGCAAGTGGGTAACCAGTTGGTGACCCACCACTGGAAGTGCTGCCTTAATATGTTTGCAATACTCGGAGATAGGTAATTTGTTTCGTATACAAAGCGCTGAACCTAGCAGGGTAAACCAATAAAGACCGAATTGCAGAGCTGACGTGCTCATCTCAATTATTTCTGCAAAGCGAATGTCTGTCCCAACAAAATGTGGCGAAGAAAGTGCCGAAAGTTGATCTTCAATTTGGTCAAAAACCTCCTTGGGGCCAGAATATACAAGATATGCGCGATGTGTACCAATATCGTGAGGATAACAAATAATCACACTTTCAAGGGCGATAGCGCCTCTGTCTTTAATCATTCGCTCAAAAATTTGGGCTTGAGTTGGGGTTGTTGTAGTAGTGTTTACAATGATTTTCCCTTTGATAGCTTTCGATTTACATTGTTCAATAACCTGCATTGCTATCTTATAATCTGGTAAGTTTAACAGAACGAAATCGCAATCTAGAGCGTCATCCAATGATAATTTGAACGTAGCTCCTTCAGCTACAAATGGCTTGGCTGCCGTGGGATTTTTATCGACAATGGTAATAGTATGACCTGCTTTCATAAACGCGCGAATCAGAGCGCTTCCCATAACACCACAACCAACTACAGTAATTTTTGACATAAGCGACCTCCAATATGATTTATTTAGTCCACTTGGACTAAATAAATCATATTACTCATATCAAGTTTCGTCAATGTTTTTTGAACAATCAAAAAAATCACAGCGTAATATTTGCTAGCACAGCGTCTATTCTTGACTCATCTATCTTTTCGTGAAGTGAATAAATAAGAAGCCCATCGATAATGATTAAAACTGCTTCTGCCTTATATACCATGTGGTCATCCTCGCCTCGATAAATCTCTTCCAAAACACGTTTGATGGACTCTCTCCAATCGTTATAAACATTTTTGATTGCAGACCTTATTTCCGTATTGTATTGACCCATAGTGCTTATTTGCGTGAAGGCCCACGATTGTTTTTGATGACTTATCAAAACCATATCTTTGATGAAATGTTTTACTATCGTTTGTGAACTTTCATTGAGATTGGCGTTATTTTGTTTATACTTTATGTACCAATGCTCAATCTCCGTTTTATATGAAATAGCAAAAAATTCGATATAAGCCAGTAGAAGTTTCTCTTTTGTATTAAAATAATAGTTGATTTTTGAATGAGCGATTTTGGCCTTTGCTGCGATATCTCGCATAGAAACCTTTAAAAGAGGCTTTTCCTCTAAACATTGCTGAAGTGCATGCAGTATTTCCTGCCGTACCTGTTCTCTGTCAACAATAAGTGGCATATCCTTCCTTCTCCTTTTCTAATTTAATGTGCCTGATATCTTTTTTCAATCGATACCTCAACACATGAGATTATAGCACATTATTGACCTGATTGATTTTGAGTATTTTTGCTTTTAGATACCCATCAATCCAAGATTATATAACTTTAATTTCACGTAAGTTTTTTCTTTTTTTAAAATATCAGCCCGATTTATTTAAAAATAGGAAAATCCCCATCACCATCAACTTAAGAAATTGATTGTTGTCCATAACGAAAGAATTGAGCCGAATTCTCATGAATAATTGTAAAAAGTTGAAATTTTCGTCATGGGGATAATTAAAACCTTAGGTTGATGGCGATGGAGTCACCATATCAAAAAAAGAAAATTGTGCGTTTAGACATATTTTTCAACCGCTTTCTGTACGTTAAGGGACTCGTTATTTTTTTTACAGTTTTTTATTATGAAATTCTAAATAACTAATTATAATAGATGAAAAAAACGATCAATAGTTGGGGTACGGAAAGGATTCGAATTTACATTCTTTCTCAATACATATCATGGATAAATAAAGTAAAATATGGGTTGGGGCTATGTCTCATGTTGTGTTAATCCTAACAATAACTAAGGGTACATAATATGCTTTCATACCTTTGAATAATTTTGTTATAGAAGGGATGGAGATTTAACTGGCTCAAATTGTTGGTATTAATAGATACCTTTGTACTAGGGCTTTAATCTATATGCGTGAGGGCCTTTCCCTAAGTCTTGTCAGGAAGTAAGGAACAGTAAGCAAACACTTATACAATATGAATAGAGGAGAGGAATGCCATATGAAAATACGTAGTCAAATTACATGTGCAAGTCTGGCCCTTTTAATAGCTGGAAGTTCCCTGTTATATACAACACCAACCTCAATTGTAAAAGCAGAGCCCACTCAAAATGTATCTAGTTCGTTACAAACAAATACTCAACGAGATCGTACTTCCGTCAAGCAAGCAATGCGGGATACATTGCAACTTGGATACCCGGGGATACTTGCTAAAACTTCTGAGGGTGGAAAAACGTGGGGGTATGCCGCTGGAATAGCGGATCTGAGAACCAAGAAACCAATGAAAACAGATTTTCGCTTTCGCATTGGGAGTGTGACGAAGACGTTCACTGCAACAGTTGTACTTCAATTAGCTGGAGAGAATCGCCTGAATCTAGACGACTACATCGAAGACTGGTTGCCTGGTGTCATTCAAGGAAATGGATATGATGGTAACAAGATTACTATCCGGCATATATTGAACCATACAAGTGGTATCGCTGAATACTCAAGGTCAAAAGACGCTGATTTTACGGATACAAAAAAATCGTATACGGCTGAAGAGTTAGTGAAGATGGGGGTTTCTCTGCCTCCAGACTTTGCCCCAGGAAAGGGCTGGTCTTATTCAAACACAGGATACGTATTACTGGGCATTCTTATTGAAAAAGTAACCAGAAACAGCTATGCGGAAGAGATTGAAAATCGGATTATTGAACCACTTGAATTGTCGAATACATTCCTACCAGGCAACTCAAGTGTTATTCCAGGCACTAACCATGCCCGTGGATATGTCCAACCAGACGGAGCAAGTGAGCTAAAAGACGTTACTTATTATAACCCAAGTGCAGGTAGCTCGGCTGGAGATATGATTTCTACTGCTGATGACTTAAACAAATTCTTCTCTTACTTGCTCGGTGGCAAATTACTGAAGGAACAGCAACTAAAACAAATGCTTACTACAGTTCCTACAGGAAAAGAAGGAATCGATGGATATGGTCTTGGAATCTATGAAACTAAGCTTCCAAGCGGTGTCTCGATATGGGGACACACAGGTGGCATTCTAGGGTTTACAACTCTTGTTGGAGGTAAACTTGGAGGCAAGCATACGTTGGTCGTCAATTGGAATAGTTTGGGTAGAACTGACAGTCCTAATCCTTTTAAAAATATTTTACTTGCTGAATTTAGCAAGTAGGAAAAAGGAAAAATTCATCGTAGTTTTCATAGTTAAAAATATACTTTTCTGGTTCAAAAGCCCCAACTTATTTTCAATAAAAATTTGGGGCTTTTTTTGTTTTGGTGGCGTTTATTCTTCTTAGGTTGATGGTCACGTGGAGTTATCCCATGCCCATCAACCTAACAGAGCAGGTTAACCTCAAAACGAAAAAATGAACTTTGTTGCTATAAAATGCACAAAATTTTCGTTTTGGGGGTACTTTTATGCTAGAAAAAAGGCTTATAAAGTTGGTAGCTCAAAAATTAAATTAGGATACTCCGTAAGTATATGCTAGACTTGGTTTACCGTTTGATTTACTATTTTCATGTCCTTTACGAGTCGGGGGTTCTTTGTTTCACGGAAAAAAAGCAGACTCTTATAAAAGAGCCTGCCTTCCCTGGTTTATAAAATTAAGAAGCTTTACGTACGTTTGAAGCTTGAGGTCCACGTTGACCTTGCTCCAAATCAAAAGTCACTGCTTGACCTTCTTCTAAAGTTTTGTAACCTTCGCCTTGAATCGCTGAGAAATGAACGAATACATCGTCTCCACCTTCACGTTCGATGAATCCGAAGCCTTTTTCGCCATTAAACCATTTCACATTACCTTTTTCCATTTGTATTGCCTCCTAGTGTGTAAACACACACAATGTAATACTATCCTTGCTCTCAGTGATCATAAAGGTGAAAAGTTACAAATCCTTTACACCGAACAAAAATAATTCATATTAATAATAACATTTTTTGTAATAAATGTAAAGGTGAAGAAAAGACAGCTACTATGTTTATGCAAATGTTAGAGCTAAAGAAAAACACGTTTTATAAAATAATGACGGAATATGAGGAAATAAAGTAGAATCTCTCTTATTAGAAATCCTACTTTTTCTTTGGTTGTAAGAATCTTGATGTTTTTGTATCAGAATAGTATTGTGTATACCGAAAAAAATAAAAGACAACTCCAATTAAGAGTTGTCTTTTTGTGTAATAAAATCCCCAAAATATGAAAATATACAAACGAATATAATACGCTATGGTTGATATTATAACAAAACCGAAGAGTATTGAAAATAAAAAGAATGTTGTAATGATTTTTTAAGATTTTAGTTAAAAAAGCCTCGAAAATAAACCTTTTATAAAGGTTTCCTTTAAATATGATTATTGTATTTCGAGGGGTTCCTTATAAATCTTAGCTATATATTTTACAAAATCAATGACGGGATAGTGTATGAGTGAACGGTGCTGCGTAAAACGAACCCCTGCTTTTTCCATTTTCGAAATGAGTTGGTCAACTTCCATCTCTTTTTGTTGTATTCTATCATAATTTTGATATACAATGTTTTTCCATTGATAGGAAGAGCCGTGAAAATAACTCTCCCCTTTTACCCTGTGACTAAATATAATTTCTATTTTTTCTCTACGTTGTTTTTCCTTCATATGCGCTTCTGTTGACTGCATGTTTATCGCCTCTTCCCTTTTTTGTTGTATAACAAAATTTGGTCTAACTCACCATACATAGCCAATGTACATTGTTCTAGTTGGGATTTGTCGTTTAAGGCTATCTCATCCACTGTATTTGGTTTTCAAGTGCTTAATCTAATATATTGGATTTACATCTAAATAAGTTGTTAATGTGTATAAAACACTATCTATCTTTATTATAAAATGATTCTTTATAAGCATACACCTTTTTACACTCACGAAGATTTATAACATGACGAGTATCTTCATCCATGAATGTTATTCTGAATTTACTGAGGTTAGTTTCTTTATTTAGGCTAACTAACATATTGTATGCCTCAGTATCTATTTTATAAAAAAAGAAAATAGATGTAACGGTCCCCCTTTTAATAAAAAAATCCTATAAAAATATAGCGCTCTTAAAAGGTTTTGTTACAAATTTATTATGTTTGACTTAAAAAAAGGAACGTAATATTTATTTGTAGAAAATTTTAAGAGTAAAAATAGAATGACTATCTGTGATAAGAAATGGGGGGACTTTTATGCTAACAAATGATTTAGATTTCCGATTAGAACCACGTTTAAAAGAACTGTATGAACAACATAAAATTAGAGCGCAGAAGATAGACTGGGGGTATCATGAGTTTTTACCATGGGATAAGGGCATGGACTTTAAAAGAGTTCCTTGGGATGAAAGTCAAGTTACTCTTCCTACTGGTGTAATTACAGCCATTGAAACAGCTTTATTAACAGAAGTGAATTTACCTTGGTTTACAACGTATTTATCTGCGACTTTTAAAGAGTCCCTCTCTGTTATTACAGACTTTATTCATACTTGGACATCAGAAGAGGATCAACATTCGAATCTATTGGAGACATATTTACTACTCACTCGAAGTGTGAATCCTAAACGAATACATGAATTAAGAAAGTCAGTCGTTGAGGGGGGATTTGAGCCTGATTTTCATACACCAATCGAAGCTATGACGTATACGACGCTACAAGAACTTGCAACGATGGTGTTTTACAATAATGTAGCTAAGGTTGCAAGTAAGCACGATCCAGATCTTGCTACATTATTACGCCGTCTTGCAAAAGATGAAACACTTCATTATGCGTTTTATCGAGACGTTATTCGAATACATTTAGAATTGGAACCAAATTATTGCTACCATATTGCCAATGTGATTAAGAATTTTAAAATGCCAGGTGCCGTCATGCCTGATTTTGAAAATAGAATGGCTGTAATTGCAAAAGAAGCGAATTATGGTCCACTACAATATTTTGATCAAGTACTTGATGTAGTGGTTGAGTATTGGGGGGTAAAAGACTTACGACCAATTGCACCTCTAGCTGAAAAAGTAAGAATTGAGATTTTGGAGTACCACACAAGATTGAAAAAAATAAGGGATCGATTTGGTCGTTTTCAAGGGGAAAACTGATCTACGTTAATGAGTAGAGGTTTCAGAATATGCGAGGGGAAATTCCCCTTCCCTTTATGGGAAATCTGACACACTCCCTATGTTTTTTATACTATTTTTATTCGATTTGATTTTTAAAGAAAAAGTAATTGACAGCAAAAATAATTTTATGATATTATAAAATATTTGATAAAAAAATACATATATGTTAAGGTTAAGAAGGTTACCATATATGGAGGTGGATTATATGTTTCAAATTGGCGATAACATTGTTTATCCAATGCACGGAGCAGGTATAATTGAAGCCATAGAAGAAAAAGAATTCTCAGGAAAAAAACAACAGTATTTTGTCATAAAAATGTCGATCAGTAATATGCAAGTCATGATTCCTACGGGTAAAATATTGAATTCGAATATACGCCCAGTTATTGATATACTTGCATTAAAGCACATTATACACATTTTTCACCATGAAGAATCCTGTAAATTACTGCCGTGGAAACAAAGGCATAAAGTGAACACGGACAAAGTAAAAACGGGTGAAATACAAGAAGGTGCTGAAGTTGTACGGGATTTAATGCGTATGAAGAAAGAAAAAGCACTCAATACAAGCGAAAAAAAATTGTTGGATGATGCATATAGATTTTTGGTCAGTGAACTAGAATTAATTAAAGGAATCACTGAAAATCAAATAAAAAGTTTTTGTTAAGGTTCATTATAAATAATGTGTTATATCCTCTAAAAACATTCTAAATCTTTCGGGAATATGATGAGTATTAAAAGCAAATCATTTCAAAGACATTCAATTTCTTCAACTCACTTTTAGAGTAGGAACCTCTTTTGTTATTACTTCAATCTAATCCATTTTTATTTTTAAATTTCTTTTACGAACGTTCGAAGTTTCATTAAATAACTCGATCAAATAGTCACTTGAATTTTTGCAATCCTGATTCACACTGGCACGGACAAGGAGCCGTAAGGATGAAAGAGAGGTAGGGCTTTCATTGTTTTAGGTATATATATCTAAGTCATTATTTCTAGAAGAAAAAACAATCAATCTCATCTGTATCTTTAAGGATTTTTACATTCACTGAGACAGTGAATAGTAATTGTTTATCTTCTTTTCATAAGAGAGATACGCGAGTTGGTAACATCTAAATATATGGTCAACGATACAAATTGATGGGATTTCTAGAACTAGAACCCATTTTTACAATTTATTTAACATAATAAGATTAAATGAAACAATAAGAAGGAGTGAAGATATGAAACGCATGCCAACGCAAGAATTAAGTAACGAGTTAAAGAAGCGGAAAGGGATTACTTCTATTAAGATTGAGCCTTATGAAAAAATTGAAGTTGGTGGAATTGTTGTAGATGGACCGGCTGTTATTTTAATTAATCAAGAATACCTGAAAATTGTTGAATGAAGAAAAGGATGATCCTTTACGAAAAGGGATGATCCTTTTTGTTTGCTGCAACTTTCATTTGATGTGTTGGGATTAAAAGGAAGGAGAGGATCGAGATTATCATGGTGGAAAGCTTAATATTGGTAGGATTTCTTTTACGTTATATAAATTAGTTGATAAAAAAACAAACTAATTTACATAACGATATATTATTTTCTTTTTAAGGGTGAGATTTATTTGATAGTGAAATGGATAATTTAAAGGAGGAATTTAGATGAATGCAAGGAAGGAACGCATAAAATACGAAAAGATGTCAAAGAATTATGACCGTATTTATTCAGTTTCGTTTATCCTATTAATTATACTTGTTTGTAGTAGTGTGATTATCATAGGAGCTACAGGAGGAAAATATGGAGTGTTTTTATTGTTAGCAATTTTACTTAACGCACGTATTACGAAAGAATCTCAAAAAAAGTATGAGCACTATTCTAATAAAGGGCGTATTTAAAATGATACATATCCAGAAAGGAACAACCTAGATGTATATTCAAAATATCCCTTTATCATCTCCTATTAACTAGTAAAAGTAACTTTATATAAATCATTTTTTTAGCAACGTAGAAATAGAAACCGTACTCTATTAAAATGTTATTTCCGTTCCTATAATGAATTATCCTTCTAGCATATTTATAAGATTTATATCATATATTAGTAGAAAGAATGCAAGTTAGAAAGGAGTCTTATAGAATGAGTTATTCGAAAGGAAATGACTTGAGTGAACAACATATGGTAAGTGTGCCTAATCCCTATGTATATCAGACATTACAATCAGTAATTGGTAAACATGTGGTTATTGAAACTGTAAGAGGCAATATAAGAGGTAAATTAAAGGATGTGAAACCAGATCATTTGCTCATTGAAGATACGGCGCCATATATTGTACGCATTCAACAAATTGTATGGATTATGCCAAAGCAATAATCAAATTTATAAAAAATTAATATCATAGTCCACCAAGTAGAAACACAGGGTTTTATCTCTGTGTTTCTTCAAATTTCCGTTTTTGAATATATGCTTGAGCATGAATAAGTTCTTCCTGAAGCTCTTTTAATTCTTTTGTAGATTCGGATTCAATAGCCATGTAAGTAGCAACTAAACTAATCATCATATCCATCTTCTCTACTATATTTTGAATGACTTGTTCAGATTGCTCTTTTTTAGGATGTTGTATTGCTATTAATACATTTTCTATATAATTGTTCTTTCTTTGCTGGATATCATAAATAAACTGTTTTGTGTTTGAGTTCATTTGTTTTCCCTCCGTTTTGGATATATCTTCATTCTATCATATTTGAATAGAAAATATTGAATGGGCCGTTCTTACTTACAACATTCATCGGTTAAAGGGATTGTCACAATTGTTTTTCTCAATTATAAAATGGTATCAAGTTAGAGGTAGGTGAAAAGAGTATCTTAAACCATTTCACTCTTTTGTTGTATGATTTTTAAATCTTAATAAGTTAAATGTATTGTAAAGAAGAACAAAGTGATAGTGAACGCAATAATTTTTTACCATTTTGTTTAGGAGGTGTTACTGTGAAAACTATAGAAATTGAAATAGTTAGATCTGGGAGTCGTAAGGATTTAAAAATGGAATTAGATAAAGTTGTAAAAAAGTTTCGTTCAAAGGGTTTAGAGGTTATAGTACAATATCGAACACAAGCAATTGTAAATGGACTTGAATATTCAGCTTCAATCGTGGGGTGTAAATCAGAATGATTGAAGCTGAACAAGGAAAAGAAGGATTAGAAGAGAGTAAAAAAACGGGAAATAAAATAGGGAGACCAAACCTAGAAAAAGAAAAACTTTTAATTGCACTACGTATATATGATAGTGACCAATATTCCATCAAAGAAATCATAGAAGAAACTGGAATATCACAGGACTCTCTTTATCGAGCTATTAATAAACAAAAACTTGAAGAAACAAAGAAGTAAAAATACTTTGTGTTTCTTCAAGTTATACCATTTTATGGAAGGTATTTTATTAGCTAAATTTATTTACAAATTTCATTCAAAAATAATAACCGATTCCTTAACGTACAGGGAATCGGTTATTTCGTGTCCGAAATGTGTCTAAACGTACAATTTTCTTTTTTTGATATCGTGACCCCATGCCTATCAATTTAAGAAATTACATCCCCAAGATGAAAATCTCGTGTATTTTTGACCGAAAACAACTTATTTTTTCGGTTTGGGGGTACTTCAAAACCTTAGCTTGATGGGCAAGTGGCCGTACCCCATAAAAGAAAATTAAGTTAAAATATATAAATCTAAAAAGCGTAGAAATAGACCTGATTTCTACGCTTCTTCTAGTTAATAACAACTTTATTACTGGTCTAAACTTATTATATAAGATTTTATAGCATGCAATAAGAATTCTTCCTGTCCCATACCAGAATCCGCTGCCATTTGCACTACTTTTTGCTTGAATTCATGATCTACATGAAAAGTTAATGGCTCTACATTACTTTTAAAGTAAATTCCTTCTACATGTGGAAGGATTGTGCCGGATTTCATATGAGAATGTAAGTATTTAATCTCCTCCTGAAACTGCAATGGATCTACTTGTAAAACGAAAGGTTTAATTTCTAATTTGATAGTATCTGGTTTAATAGTCAATCGCATATTTGTGACACCGATCTCTTTATAAAATAAGTTTATTAGATTGTAAGTGATGGAATTAAATAGTTGAGGTTTTTTAAATGAAAATGATAAATACCCTCGCTTCGTAATTACAGCTTGTTTTTGGAAAGGTTCTAAGGAATAATCATGCTCTTTATAAGTGGATATTGCGAAGATTTCTTCGTCCTCTGTAAGAATCTTGCCGTCTGTTCCATTGATCTCTATTACCCTAGCTGTTTTTCCGGTATGTTGATGTGTTAATAATTGATATAAATATATATCTTCATCTTGAATCTTAGTAATGAATGTTTTTCGTTCTTTTGATGTAGTTTTTTCATAAGTAAGTTGAAAAGTTTCAAGGTCCTCTTTATCAATGACGTATACTTCTTTTCCGCGTTTTTCAATCTTTGAAGCAGGTAATTTTCCAGATTTGATATATGTAAAGACAGTAGATGGTGCTACATTAAGAATTTCAGCTGCTTCTTTTGTACCAAAACCCTCAACCTTTTCGATATTTTTTAAACGTTCAATATCCTCTAAATAGAAAATCTTACTACCAAATTGTTTCCAGTTATCTTTATATACACATTCTATTAATCCATCTTTTTCTTTCTTTAAAATAGTTTGTACCGTTACTCCTAATAAGTTGGCTGCCTCTTTTGTCGTTACAGTAGGTTTTGTAATAAACAATAAATCTTGTGTCATGAAAGGACACCTCCATAACTATTGTTTGCTAATATTTTAGATATGTATATATCATATCAGAATATGATTCATATTTAAAATAAGAAATAGGTTTTATTAAACTTTATATACATTATTAAGTTTAATGACTACTTCTAATATATTTTATATATTTAAAGATTTTCATTTTCATTTTTATTTCATATGCAATATAAAAGTTATATCATTCACTATTAAATAATATCTATTTACTAATAAATTATAAAAAAATATAAGTATAGTTAAATAGAGAAGAATATAGCGTTCTTACAGAAAGAATATGAATTTAAATTTGTATAATTAATAGAAGTGAAATAAAATGATAAGTATAGTTAATTAAAATATTTATATTCATAATCTTTAAAAGGAGAGGTGAGTTTAAAATATGGATAATAATAGTGGAAAAGAAAACTTACCTATTATAAATAATAAAAGTGAAAGTATAGATACATATTTAGAGAATATAAAAGATATTGTTCCATTTCTGTATAACAATCGTTATGTAGATAAAGTAGAAGATAAAATGGAGATAGCTGAAAAAGAGGGAAAGAGTAAATATACGTATTTAAGTGACCTGGAAGTAATTTATCATTTCGTACATTTACAAAAAGATATGGATGAGAAGAAGAATAGAAAAGAAGATACGAAAAAGAGTTATGTATCTGAAATCTTATTATTTTGTGAGTGCATGGTGCAGCATGCAGAAGAGTTTGAAGTGAATGGGGAAGAGGTACAACAAAATGCTTCCTTATTAAAAACATTGCAGCCTTGGCACATTCGCAAATTTAATTTCTGGTTAAAAAATGTACAAAATGGTCGGAATGGTAATACCTATGCAGTCGCAACACTCGCGAAGAAAACCGTATTAATTCGTTCTTTTTTTAAACACCTTTATGTATTTGGGTATATCGAAAAACCGCTTCATGAAGAGCTACAGCGAGCAAATGTAAATGAACAAGATCGGCCAAATCGTGATTTATCCTATGAGGAAGTCATGAAAATATTAGGTTTTTATAAAGAGAGAGGACATTTAGTAAACTATACAATAATACTTGCTTTGGCTAGTACTGGTGCACGTATTCAGGAGTTGTGTACTGCATGCGTAAAAGATTTACACTATGACGGGAAGTATTGGTTAAAAGTTAAAGGAAAAGGAGACAAAATACGTGAACTTTTCATTTCAGAACATTTATATCAATGTATTTGTGAAATGAGGAGAAGAAGAGGCTTCCAAACGGTATTGGAAAAAGGGGATGAGAGTCCGTTATTTATAAATCAAAGAGGAAATGCTTATAACTCTAAAACACTCTCTAATCAGGTAACAGATATGATAAAAAAAACAAACTTAGAGTTCCTACAATACCGTGAAAATCCAGTAACCGCACATACATTTCGACATGCCTTTGCAATTATGGCAGTAGAGCAAGGAAATGCAGATTTATATCATTTAATGCAAACACTTGGCCATGAAAATATTCAAACAACAAAAATCTATTTAGAGAAGCATATGAAGCGTAAAAATAATGTAGGATCCACCTTCGCTGATATGTTGATATAGAATTTTCTAGGTTGATATTAATAAGTAATTATGTGTTTTTTACACAATTACTTGTCGATTTCCCGTTGAAAAAACGTGCAATTCGTAGTTAGTTAATCAAGAACTAAATCCAAAAAACACTTAAAATACCATATTTCCAATATTTTGCATATAATTAATATGGTGAGAGCTTTTATTTTTGGTAATGAGTTCTGAAACTGAATTTGAATAGTATTTTGTTCTATTTGGATAGAAATAAGTAAAGTACTATAAACGGTCGTTTTCGGTATTTTTAGAGAAAATTAATTGGATAAATATATTACAACAATAACCAGTAGTACCATATGTACATCAAATAGAAGTAACCTATGAGTACAAAAGCTTGTTAGATTTTGAAATCAATTTGTAACCTTGAAGTGATGTTAAGGCAATAAGCCTACTCATACATTTGAGTAGGCTTTATTTTGTATTTTAACCAGTATTTTTAAGGGAAATATCATCTGCAAAATTAAAGGTACAAGTGTGTATACCATTTAAATAGTAATAGCATAGTTTAAATTAGTTATGTTAACTGAAGGGTGGTAAAAGTTTAATGAAAGTCATTATTTTGTGTGGTGGGAAAGGATTAAGGATGCAGGGAATTCTCAAAGATATTCCAAAGCCATTAGTTCAAGTTCAAGGAAAACCTCTCATTTGGCATATAATGAATTGGTATAGCAAGTTTGGACATCATGAATTCATCTTACCATTAGGGTATGGAGGTGAAAAAATCAAAGAATATTTTATGGATTATATATGGAAAAAACATGATTTTAATTTAGATCTAAAGAATAATCATTACCAGTTGCTAGAAGAGCCAAAACAGTGGAATATAAAATTTATAGATACAGGGATTGAAACACTGACCGGAACCAGATTAAAAAAACTTGAAAAGCATATACAGGATGATATGTTTTTATTAACTTATGGTGACGGATTAGCAACGATAGATATTAACGAACTTATAAAATTTCATAAAGACAAAGGAAAAATCGCAACATTAACCGGTATAAATAAAAGTAGTCAATATGGTCTTTTACAGATTGAAAACGGGATTGCTGTGGATTTTAAGGAAAAACCCCTACTTAATAATGTAATAAATGGAGGTTTTTTTGTATTTAATAAAGGAATATTCGATTATTTGAATGATAATGATTGTATGCTTGAAGAAGAACCGCTACTAAATTTAATAAAAAACAAGGAACTTGCAGTTTATGAGCACAATGATTATTGGATTAGTGTAGATACACCTAAAGATCTTAAAGATGCAAATGCAAGCTGGAATCCTAACAAAAATAGTTGAAAGGAGTGAACAAACATTGCATTTTAATAATAGAAAGAAAGGTTGGCCATTCCGTTATACTCCCTTTAAAGTTGAAAAAGATTTTCCGTTATCTTCAGATGCTTCAGTTATTGATCACTCTAAAAAAACTACAAACAAACAAATCTTTCCTATATCTAATAATAAACTGGCTGACTCTGAAAATCATTTTTGTGCCATAGTGGGAACAGAATACGTCTTGAAAATAATTGCTTTGCACCAATCTCTAATGAAAAATTCAAAAGTATTCACTTTATGGATTTGTTGTATAGATGTGTTTGCGTATTCAATATTGAAAGAAATGAACTTGAATAATGTAAATCTCATGCAGGTAGATGATATAGAGGATACAAATTTGAAAGATATTAAAAGAAATAGGTCAGTCAGTGAATATTGTTGGACTTTAAAGCCCGTGCTTATTGAATATTTATTAATAAATAATAATTTGCCATCTGTTCTCTATTGTGATGGTGATTTATATTTCTTCTCTGATCCTAACATGATATTTAAAGAATGGGCTGACAATTCTATTTACCTTTGTCCACAGAGAGACCGTGACTGGGTAGAAGGAAAATATGGAAAATATCAGGCTGGGTTAATTGGGTTTAAAAACGATTTCTACGGATTAAAAAGCGTACGATGGTGGAAAGACAAATGCTTAGATTGGTGTAGTGCTAATCCTGATAAAGGAAGATTTGGTGACCAAAAGTATTTAGATTTAATTCCTATTTACTTTCCAAAAGTAAAAATCTCAAGCAATCTAGGTATAAATGCTGCACCTTGGAATTGTATTTATAATAACAATTATATAATTGATCAAAATCAAAATGAGGTATACATTGAAACAGATAAACTAATTGTATATCATTTTGCATGCATTACCATTTTCAATGAACAGGATTTTGATCTTTGGTCTTTAGGTAAACTTTCAATACCAAATAATATATTGCGCCTTATCTATACCCCCTATCTAGAAGAAATTCGGTCTAACCTCACAAAATTAGTAGAAAAATTAGGTGAAAAAACACAGCGCCTGTTAAGTATGAAAGACATTAGCGAGGCGCAGACTTTATATAAAGATACACAATTAAGAAGAAAAATGAATCAATCAAATCATTTTATGAATTATTCAATGATTATAAGTCAAAAACGTTTAATTCAAGGACTGACTTGTTACCATTCCCTTGAAAGCCAGGGTACAGATTTTATAGTGTGGATCTGTTGTATGGACAATGTAACCTATAGAATTCTAACAAATCTAAAATTGAAGAATGCTATACTGTTTCATGTGGAAGATATAGAAAATCAAGAACTCTTAAGTATAAAGAATGAAAGAACCTTGCAGGAATACTGCTGGACATTAAAAGCTCCTCTATGCCTCCATATTCTTAATCATTATTCTGAAGTTGATCACATTATATACTGTGATGCAGATATGTTTTTCTTTGCAAGACCAAATATAATTCTAGATGAATGGTGGCAGTACTCTGTATTTCTTTGTCCACAGAGAGGTACTATTGAACTGGAAAATGTACATGGTATGTATCAGGCGGGCCTAATAGGATTTAAAAATGATCAAAACAGTAAAGAAATTTTAACATGGTGGAAAGATAAGTGCCTAGAATATTGCAAGGATGTATATGATGTTGAGATGAATAGATGGGGTGATCAAAAATATTTAAATCACATTCCTGATTTATTTTCTAATATCAAAATCATGACTCAAAAGGGTATTAACACTGCACCTTGGAATCTAATTTTAAATCATCATTCTTCTATAACAAAAACAAAAAGTAAGATTTTTATAGACCAAGATGAATTAATCAATTTCCATTTTGGAAGTATAGAAATTATTAATCCAAATGAATTTGATTTATGGAAACAAGAACATGTAGAAATAGATCCGTCAATTTTAGAATATATATATATTCCTTATATCGAAAAAATACAAAATACATGTCGTGTACTTGATAATTCCTTTTCTCTTACCTCTTTATTTGTCGAAAATTCAGATGTGTCCTCTGTCAAAAACTATTTCCAGTACCCTCTCTAATTTTTTAGATGAAATCCATTCTTCCTGGTATATAACTAGTATTATTCTCTAATTCACACGAACTTCTTAAGTAAAATTGTTTATTCCTTTTTCGTGAAAAATTTGTAGGGAGGCAAATGAAATTATATGAATATAATTGACCATTTTAAAAATAAAACCTTTCTTATCACTGGCGGATACGGTTTTATTGGTTCTCATTTGGTAAGAAGATTATTGAAATTACAAGCAAAAATCGTTATTTTAGCCAGAAGCTCGTCAAATCCTTGGCGTCTTAAAGACGTATTAAAAAGTATCAAACTTTACGAAGTAGATATACGCGATAAGATAAAAGTTCAAAATATTATACAACAAATCCGTCCTGATTATATTTTTCACTTTGCTGCATATGGGGTGAATTCAGCTCATACAGATTACATGAATGCCATAGAAACAAATGTTTTAAGTACAATTAATATTATTCAAGCAGCAAAGTCTATAGATTGCAAAAAGATTATTAATATTGGAAGCAGTTCTGAGTATGGAGATAAAACAGAATCTATTAAGGAAGATATGGAATTAACACCAGTAGATATTTATGGAAGTAGTAAAGCTGCAGCCACTATAATTGCTCATCAAGTCGCGGCTGAAAACAATATCAACCTTATAACCTTAAGACCCTTTGGAGTATTTGGAGAAGGTGAAGAACCACATAAATTTTTTTGCTATATTATTTTACAGGTATTACAGAATAGAAATGTAAACTTAACGTTATGTAATCAATTAAGAGATTATTGCTATGTAGATAATATTATTGATGCTTGTATGCTAACAATTGAAAATAATTCTATACAAAATGAGATTTTTAATATTGGAAGCGGTGAGACTCACCCTTTAAAATATTATGTGGAATTACTCTTTAAACACTTGCAGACTAATAAAGGACCCAATTATGGTGCGTTATCCTATAGAACGAATGAGAGAATGATTTCTAAACCAAATATTAATAAAATTAAAAGTATGCTATCTTGGGAACCACGCATAAGTATTGAAGAAGGTATTATTAAAACAGTTAATTGGTATAAACATAATACACATCTATATCCAAATGTATGAAAATCTATTTCTAAGGTGTGATTCAATTGTTCAATAATAGCTTTAAGAATGTATTTCATGGAAAAAAGATTTTAATCACAGGACACACTGGTTTTAAAGGCTCTTGGTTATCCATTTGGTTAAAAGAATTAGGCGCGACTGTAATTGGATATTCTTTAGATCCTAAAAATAAAAAAGATAACTTTAATTTAACAAACCTTCAAAGCGACATAATTGATGTTCGTGGGGATATAAGAGACTTTAATAAATTAAATAAGCTTTTCAAAGATTATAAACCTGAAATTGTATTTCATTTAGCCGCACAACCACTTGTTAAATATTCTTATGAGAACCCTAAAGATACGTATGATATAAATGTTATGGGAACAATGAATATATTAGAAGCAATCCGTTTACATGAATCCACTAAAATAGGAATTATGGTTACAAGTGACAAGTGTTATGAGAACAATGAATGGGTTTGGGGATACCGTGAAAATGAACCAATAGGTGGACATGACCTTTATAGTTCTAGCAAAGGATGCTGCGAACTATTAATTTCCTCCTACCGCAACTCTTATTTTCCAGAAAAAAAATATGAGCACCATAAAAAAATAATCGCAAGTGTTCGTGCTGGCAATGTAATTGGTGGAGGAGATTGGTCAATAGACAGGATTATTCCTGATTGTATACGGGCACTGGAATCAAATCAAGAAATTTTCATTAGAAATACTAATGCAGTAAGACCTTGGCAACATGTACTTGAACCCTTAAGTGGATATTTACTTCTAGCAGAAAAAATTATTACTGAGGGGGTACTTTTTTCTGGCGCATGGAATTTCGGTCCAAAACTAAATAATATTGTCTCAGTAAAAGAGCTTGTTACCGGTATGATAAAGTCCTGGGGATGTGGAAATTGGATATCTTCAAATGCAAATCCAGAAGAATTTCATGAGGCAACATTCCTAAACCTAGATATAAGTAAAGCAAAATTCAAGCTCAATTGGGAACCGAAATGGTCTCTTCAGCAGACTTTAGACCATACAGTAGACTGGTATAAAAATTACAAGGCGTACTCCAGTACAGAGCTGAGAAATTTATGTGTTGATCAAATTAAACAATATGTGCAGTCTTAAGAAAAGAAAAGCTATAACCCCTTCTTATTAGTCAAAGCACACCCGGTATTGAGCGTTTCTAGTCCTCTAAGTTAAATACAGTATTAAAAGTACCGCTTGAACAATATCCCCCTGTTACACCTAATATAAATGGAGCACCTCCCAATGATTGAGCTATTGCTACGGGTTATCTCTTTTTCATCATGTATTCCTATTTCTTGATGTGGAAATCACAATGTTAACCAACACATGTATTCTTTGCTATGAGTCGTGATGGACTGTTACCAAGATCACTTTCGAAGATTAATAAACAGACTGGAGTACCAACTTTTACAATTGGATTGGCGGGAATAGGGAGCTCTATAATAGCTGGATTTATTGATTTAAAAGCGTTAGCAAATTTAGTTAATATTTGCGGTTTGGTACCGTTCTCTTTGGTTGGTGTATCAGTTATATACTGCGTAAGACGCATCCAAATTTAAAACGAGGCTTTATGGTACCGTTTGTGTCTATATTAACAATCATTTCAAACGTAATTTTATCATAATAATACGAAGTGTCCACATAGTGGATGCTCTTTACTGTGGATTATGAATGATGTACAAACAGTCAAGTGATTTCAAAATTACTATTTGTGGTAGATGTGATGTTAAGAATCTTCGGTTAGAACTACCAAAATTGAGACTTCCACAAATCCATCATGGTGAAGTGTTATCTAAGTGAATTATAGAGAGAAAAATTCAAGCATCCAGTAGTGTGCTTTTTTCTTTTGGAATAGAAAATCCCTTTGGTCAGTTACATGTGATTCAGCGTGGTCTTTCCATGCAACTCAAAAAATCCAGTGATAAAAAAGCGGGAGAAGGCATTTTTTATCATTTTAGCCAAGAAGACTCCTTCCTCCAGGAACGCGAAGTGAGTAGGTGGGAGATGAATTGGCTTCGGACAAGGGATGGCAGAAAGCCATCTTAATTGTTCGACATACATAAACTGTTACTTCACTACCAGTCGAATGTATGTTTGTTATATAATAGAACTATATCGAAATGGGGGTGAAATGAATGATGAATGATGATCAATAAAGCATATAAATTTCGTATCTATCCAAATAAAGCACAAGCGACACTAATCAATAAAACGATTGGTTGTTCTCGTTTTGTATTCAATCACTTCCTATTTCTATGGGATCATGCATATAAAGAAACAGGAAAAGGTTTGACATATGGTACATGCTCTGCCAAACTTCCTGCCATGAAAATTCTTGCTTGTGCACAGAGATAGTCTTCTTAATTATTAATTAGTTGGAAGAGCCTTTACAAACGGTGAGAACTTATCTTCATAGATACCTTAGCCTTTAAGACTATATAAATCCAACGATTATTTTTGATTTTTAATAACTACTTCAGTCATAGTTAGCGATTTTTTCGGATTAATATTATCCATAATATACGTACCAACAGCATTTTAATGAAAATATACGCTAAGCAAATTTCTTATGTACATTCTTTTTATGTTATTAATTACATCTTTCTAAAATACGAGCTAATTCTTCATGGTTTGTTTGCATAACCCAATGCCCACCTCTTTGAATAGAATATACATCCCATTTTCTCTCCTTTGCTATTTCAGCGGATCTTTGAAAAATAGGGGCCATTGGCCAATTTGCAGGATGATCAAGAATTTCTATATATGTATGTGTGATCTCATTCACTATCGAATTATTCATTTCAATTGATTGTGTAAATGCTAATAGTGGCATAGCAGCTTTTCTTTGATCTGACGCATTTCTTGGAATAATACGCCATCCATCTCCATGAACCTTTACTTCTTCTATAAAGTGCGAAGACATTTCCGAACCAGAAATATCCATTACAGAATCTCCGTTATTTGGAATCATTGCATCAATATACACAATATTTTTAATGCATTCTGGAATAATTTCTGCAACCCCCGTTATTACCATTCCAGCATAGCTATGCCCTACTAAAATAACCTCTTTTAATTTTTCATAGTGAATAACGTTCACAATATCTTGAATATATGTTTTTAATCCTACACCCGGATGTGCAAGATGCGCTCTTTCTCCAAGTCCCGTCAATGTAGGTGTATATACTTCATGCCCCTCTTTTCTCAACTGTGTTGCAACTTCTCTCCAAACATATCCACCATCCCATGCACCGTGTACAAGTATAAATGTTGCCATAATATATCTCCCCTCTAATACATTTTTACAAAATTAACCTTATATGCCCCTCAACTAAAGAGATTTTAATACCCTCAAATACAAAAAAACGTTATTCTTTTTGTAAAAATATACAGGAAGGATGACGTTTTTTATGAATCTTTCGATTCAAAGTGAACTACAATTATTTGCTGAAGAATTATATGAACATCTTACTCCTTCATTTTTAGAAAATCTTGCTAGAGAACTAGGATTTGTACAACGGAAACGTAAGTTTTCAGGTCATGATTTAGCTACTATCTGTGTCTGGATTAGTCAACGGGTAGCGAGTGATTCTTTAGTACGACTGTGTAGCCAACTTCATGCTGTTACAGGAACTCTTATGAGTCCAGAAGGACTCAATAAGCGCTTCACTAAAAAAGCTGTTTGCTTTTTAAAACACATTTTCTCTACATTATTAAAAAGTAAAATTTGTGAAACATCAGTGATCCAAAGCTCTTCAATCGCTTATTTTCAACGAATTCGTATTTTAGATGCAACGATTTTTCAGGTGCCAAAGCATTTAGCTAGTGTGTATCCTGGATCAGGTGGTTGTGCTCAAAAAGCGGGGATAAAAATTCAGTTAGAATATGATTTACATAGTGGTCAGTTTTTAAATTTCCAAGTAGAACCAGGAAAAAACAATGATAACACCTTTGGAACAGAGTGTTTAGCAACATTACGCCCTGGTAATCTATGTATTCGGGATTTAGGCTATTATTCACTGGATGATTTAGATCAAATGGATCAACGTGGCGTGTATTATATATCACGGCTCAAATTAAACAATATGGTGTATATCAAAAATGAATTTCCTGAATACTTTCAAAATGGGACAATAAAAAAACAATCTCAGTACATCAAAATTGATTTAGAAGACATTATGGATGCCTTAAAACCAGGACAGGTCTATGAAATAAAAGACGCTTATATTGGAAAGGATAAAAAACTATTCACTCGGGTTATTATGTATGGATTAACAGAAAAACAACTTCGTGAGCGTATGAAAAAACAAGTGTACACGGAAAGTAAAAAGGGCATTACATATTCGGAAAAAAGCAAACGATTAGCTGGCATGAACCTATATGTTACCAACACACCTTGGGAGATTGTCCCGATGGAACAAATCCATGACTTTTACTCTCTCCGCCGGCAAGTTGAAATCATTTTTAAAACTTGGAAATCCTTATTTCAAATTCATCATTGGCAAAATATTAAACAAGAGCGATTAGAATGCCATGTTTATGGAAAACTCATTGCCATTTTTTTGTGTTCTTCTATTATGTTTAAGATGCGACAATTAATTTTGCAAAAGAAGAAACAGGAATTAAGTGAATATAAATCAATTGGAATGATTCAAGATCATTTACACATTTTATATCAAACCATACAGCAAAGCATCCAAGAAATAACAAAATTTTTAATCCGCCTGTTCCACTTACTCCAGAAGAATGGTCGGAAATCTCATCGATACGATAAGAAAACAGTCTTTGATATTTTAGGTGTTATCTATGAGTATAATGGATTGAGAAAGCCAAAGAAAACTGCATAATTTTTAAAAAGGGCGCCTATCTAGGTTTCTTTGGTATATTCCTTTTTAAGGGCACAAAATATTTTAAGAGTTTTTTCGTTTATATGAACAAAAGTTCATTTTGTTTCCGCCCTTAAGTTGATGGGCATGTATGGTGACCCCTATTTCTGAATTTGATTTTACACATCAGATATAGTATGTGAAATTTTCTAGTATTTCCGCATTTGTCTGTTGCTTTTTTCTTTTTGAAGCATTTTATATTATTAGGACAAGCTGTTTCAATAATATAAAATTAAAGGAGAATTTATTAATATGCCTAAGGGTACTCAAATTTTAACAACAGGTTTATTACGTAAAAGTGATGATACTGCATTTGCGACTGTTGACGTGGTGAATTTAGATCCAAATAATCAGCGTACAGTAACTGTTCGAATGATTGATTGGTCTTCAGGTTCCCCTATTGATCTACTAATGTTTGATCCTTCGACACAAATATTGCCTCCTAATCGAGCTGTATCTTTTAGATCCCAGCCTCTTTTTCCGACAATTCGTTTGTATGAAGTAAGAATTATTCATCCGGAGGATGATGACGTTGTTACAAATGTGTTTGGAATTGGCGGTTCGATAAATAGTCCTGCAGAAGGTAATACTGTCTTGCAACACGATCTAGTAAAAATAAAATTAAAATAATCAGAAAAATAGGAGGATTTTAGTGGGGTATAATTGTTTTATAATGAAGTTGTTTATGTAACTGAACAGTTTGTTCCTGATCCCTGCACATTGTGTGGGGATTTTTCATAAAGAAAAGACACCACACTGGGTGCCTTAATAATTTCATTAAGAACAAAAGATATAAAAAATAGCTATTAATTTGTGGGATTAGCTCCGATTTCAGCAGCATCATTATTACCTGGTGAAATGATACGTACTCTTACAACGTATTCAATAAGTTGTTGTTCTTGAGTAAGAACGGGAATATCATCTACCAATGTAAAACTAGTATTGGCGCTATCAGTACCGTTGGCTTGATCCACGGTATAAAATATTTGTTCTTCTGTCCCAAATGCTTGTCTCCTACGATAAATAGAAAATAGTACATTAGGAGTTCCGGCTGTAGCTCCCCATCCTATTGTGCTAGTCAAAAAAACTCGATTTGTAATATTATCGATAACTAATCTAACTCGTGCTAAGTCTCGAAAATTAGGAGATTTAGGAATACTAATTTCTACACTTTCTCCTTTAGCTGGTTGGTCAAAAACGAATGATTTGAATATATCATTATTCTTTTTATCATTTTCATGTTTAGAAGGTAAATTTTTAGGGTTGGGATCAGGTTTATTCATCTTGTATTTGTTCACCTCCATAATTGGCTTGTCCTATACTATTTAATATATTAGCGACAAGGCGGAAGTGTAACGGCTTTTTTTCTATAAGATAGAAAGAATAGCGTTTTTTTATTTTGGGGGGATTTTTATTTGTTGGCTTGATGGTGATGGGGTAGCGCCACATGCCCATCAACTTAAAATTTTTATAACACCCCAAAACAAAAAAATTGTACATTTTCACATGAAGATGTCAATTTTCTCATTTTGGAGATATTTGTATTTCTTAACTTGAAAGCGATGTGACACTATCCCTACTATAAACATAACCAAAATTTAGAAATCATGTTTTTAGTAGAAAATAGCTATTCTAAATAGTGAATTCATAATTATAAGGAGGAATTTAATTATGACAGTAATTACTAAGCTTAAACAAACTATTTCTGGATTAAAAAGTGCTCAAGCATGTTTAGAAGGATTTGTTCTTGATACTGACAATCAGCAAGCAAAACAACTGTATCAAAATGCAGCTCAGCAAACGCAGACAATTATTGATTCTTTAGAACCACGTGTTCAGGAGGTTCTACAAGACGAGCCCCAGTATAATCAATAAAACACATTAATCTTCAAATTTTTTGCAGAGGTCTTATCCTAATTAGATTTATATATCTGGGGTCCTGCCGTATACCCATCAAGTGAAGAAACTTCGCATAAATTTGTCCTTATAGGTCAAAATATATAAGGTATTGTGCTGAAATGCACTTGCCTATTCTAAATAAGGAGTGAGATGAATGGCTGATAAAAACGAACGTGACCGTGTTGACAATGATGCTGGCGAAGCGGTAGGAACTGGTGTCGGTGCTGTCGCTGGAGCTGCTTTGGGTTCTGTTCTTGGTCCACTTGGTACAGTTGCAGGAGGAGCGATGGGTAACAAAGTCGGCGAAGGTGCCGATGAGGCTAATGACAGTGTTGCGAACCGAGAAGATTAGACTTTAACCAAAGTTACACTGAATGAATTGGATTCCCAAAAAGGGAGTCCTTTTTTTATTAAGTTAATTCAGCTTTTTTAGGTAAATCCCCAGTAAGATTGTGAATCAATTCACTTAAAGTAACGGGTGCGTTAGTTCAACAAGCTAAAAGCAGCAATCATAATCATTTTCTTGATCTTCCGCAATCGGGCGCTATTGCGGAATAAACCTTAGATTTTTAATCGACTTTATTGTTATATTTTTGAGTACAGCGAAGTATCTTATATCGGAAATTAAACAACTATATTTTAACCCCGTCCTAAACTTAGAACGGGGTTATGCTTGTTTTAGCTTTTCAAATTTAATAGCACCACCTAAATGGAAGTTTTATCTCACAACGAAGAGGTAACTCCAGTTCTAAAAGAAGGGCCTGAAGTGTTTTGGGTTTGTAGAGTTGATAGATGCTTTAAAATATGTTTCACCAAGTCGTGATAAACCTTTTAAAGCTAATAAGCATATTACTGAAAATTGGGATGATAACTGGGATAGTGTAAATTCACAGTGGAAAAATGTAATTGGAGGATTATCAATTTCTAGTGTCCAAGGTGAAGCATTCAAGGAAGTTGCTAGTACCATAGAAGGTTTCTTTAAGGAACAGGAATGACTTAATAGTCATTCCTGTTTGTTTTTTTGTGGTATCAAGTTAAGAAGCACATTCTTCCCCAAAAATAATAAAAATGAACTCCGGTGCTATAAAAAAATTTCATTTAGGGGGTACTTTAAAATCTTAGCTTGATGGGCATGGGGTACCGGCAGCATTTCGGAAAAAACCCAAGCAAAGCAAAAAAATACAATAAGCTCCCCATCTAGACAGCTCATTTACATGATTTTCGATATAGGAAGTGAGATCCTCCAACTCTTTTAAAGACCTGCCCTGGGTCTACATCTTGCGATACAAGCAGTTTGTTCTGCAAATCATGATTCGATGCAAGCGGGGTGACTTCTTAGGCCCCACCACCTTACACTCAAAAGCAAGGAAAATAACGAAACTTAATAATACACCCTTTATCGTGGGCAGGATTGCATATATTTATTAAAAATATATTCTTGTCCAATCCATTATCATTCTCGAATCATTTAATACTACAAAGGGGGTGAGAACATGGAAAACAATGAAAATATCACGTTTCGATTTGTAAAAAATGATGGCGAAGAAATTAATTTGGGAAATCTTGCTGACAAACGAAAAATTGTCATTGTCATTAATAATCAGATTACATTTGCACCGAATACAACACAAATTGCCAGTGGAGCCGGACAAAACAGTGCAGCAGGAAATAATGCAGCAATCGATTCATCGAATACTGAACAGCAACAAACGGTAGGCGCTGGAGGCAAAGCGATAAATAAAGGAATGAGTGGGGAGCAGATTGAGCCTCATAAAATGAAAAAAGAAAATTCAGATGAAGAGGTAGAATTTGTACTTATCATCAATAATCAAATTAATGAAACCAGTGAGGAACAGGCAAGTGCTACTCAAGTGGCAAGTGGTGGTGGAGAGGACAGTGCAGCGGGAACCAACGCTGCCATCGAAAGTTCTAATACCAAACAGCAACATGCAGTGGGAGGCGGAACGGGTAGTTTAGCAGAAAACGAAGGTGAAGAAGGCGACCAAATAGAGAAATTAGAAAAATGCAAAAAACGCAGAGAAAAATGCAAAAAACGCGATTAAAGAAAAAAATCTGGATTTTCAGATCCAGATTTTATTTGACATGGAAGTTTTTTTGAGCGTTTTTTTGAGTCTAATATTTCTAGAATATACCTAGTCACTAATTCTTCGAAGGCGTGGAAGTCTGATTTATATTACAGAGAGTTGACAAGCGAGAAAAAGTAGCATTAACATTTGATGATGGTCCTGATAATCATTCCCCCCCCCCTCTAATCTTGGATATTCTTTCTGAGAACAATATTCCAGCTACTTTCTTTGTAGTTGGACAGCAAATCAATTATGTTCCAGAAATAGTAAAAAATTCATAAGAGAGGAACATACACTAGGAAATCATAGTTGGAGTCATCCGAATTTCACCAAACTCACAACCTCTCAAGCGAAAGAAGAAGTCTTATCTACAGAAGAAGAAATCATTTCATTGACAGGAAATAACCCAACATTATTCCGTCCTCCATATGGCGAATGTACCGAAGCAGATTTTCAAATGATTAATGAACTAGGTACAAGTTGATTATGTGGTCAGTCGATACACTTGATTGGTCAGGAATATCAAGTGAACAAATCTTATCAATTGTAAAAAGAGATTTATCACCTGAAGCAATAATATTGCAGCATTGAATTAAGACGTTATCAGGAGTATTAGATGGAACTGTAAAAGCATTGCCCATTATAATTAATGACTTACTCAGTAAGGGGTATGAGTTCGTAACGGTTCAAAAATTATTAGAAATAGAATCGTAATTCATTACATATAAGGGGATTAGATTTTTTTAGGAGTGAGGCTATATGAGGATTTTATTTTTAGAAAGTCATCCAATGTGGATTTATGGACTTCCAAATGGTTTTTGCGATGCGGGCCATGAAGTACTGATTTCAGGACCGATTACTGAAGATGGAATACGTCAAATGATTTCGAATTATAAACCAGATCTCATCATTACAATGGGGCACACGCTAGAGCATACAAAAGAAAAGCAATTATTAATTCGAAAATATGTAAAACCTTCAAATATTCCTCATATTTATTGGGCGACAGAAGACCCAGGATATACTTTCACTTTTTCTCTCCCGCTAATTCAAACCATTCAACCAGACTTTGTATTTACGATTTGTCCAGCAAGAGTCGATTTTTATAAAGAACAGGGCATCCAAGCTGCACATTTAGATTTTGGATATCATTTGAGTGTCCATTCTCCTACAAAGATTGAAGCAAAATATGATGTAACTCTTGCTGTTGTAGCAAACGGATATCCAATGCTTTATGAAAAAAGGCCAGATCATTTTCGATTTAAGGCACTTAAAACATTAATCAGCCCATTTTTAGAAGAGAATAGTAGAATTGATTTCTGGGGGCGTTACTGGGATGAAATGGATCACATTATAGGGAGAAAAATCCCCGATGAATGGATTCATGGATACCTCCCTTATACGGAAGCAAATAAAGTGTATAGTTCAGCAGATATTGTTTTAGGAGTGCAAAACCATTTAACTCAAGTTACTCAAAGAACCTATGAGGTTCTCGGATCCGGAGGGATTTTACTTACGAACGATACTCCAGAAATAAGAAGGCTTTTTCAGCCTGGAGAAGATCTTATTGTTTCTTTTTCAGCAAAAGAAACGATAGATTTAGTTAAATACTATTTAAATAATCCAAAAGAACGTATGAAGATAAAAGAAGCGGGAATGAAGAAAGTTAAAAGGTACTCATATGAACAACGAGCTAAATATATTATCAAAACAATTATTGAGGCTAGACTTATTTCGAGAGAATTTTTGAAAACAGGGGAAGGAAGCATGACACATTACTACGATGTGCTAAAAAAGGAATATAATATGATATATATGTTGTGCAACCGCAAGATAATTTATGGAGGATTTCTAAGAACCTCGGGGTAAGTATAGAAAAACTTAAGCGCTTAAATGGATTAAGAACAGATAATATTAGTGTTAATCAATTGTTGAAAATTAGGAAAAAGTGAATCAAATTTTTGCAGCACTTCATTATATATACAGTGTTACGTTCACCATTTACAAATAAAATCGAGATGAAATCTAACAACTTGTGAGAATTTTAGGGGAATAGTGATAAAGGAATAAGGGAACCCGATAAAAGGTATCGAGACCATTCATGCCCTATATAAACAAAGGCGAAGTCTTCAAAGAGACTTCGCCTTTTCAACGTATAATAGACTTCAACAATTACTAGCTTTAAAAGTGTTACAAGTACAAGCATAAGAACAATAAGACAATGTCTTTTTTATTATTATAAAACATATATAATGATGAAAATGGTCGCGTTCTAAAACATATTTTATGAATTTTTTCAGATAGGGGGATGTTGATGAATAGGCCATGGATTGGCAAGGGAATATGGAACCAAATTTGCAAGGAGAAAAAGCCGAACATTCAAGACGATTCATGCGAAATAAGAAAAAAAAAGGAAGATCTAGAAACTGCATTCGAGAAAGAAGATGTAGAGGTAGTAGCTGATTCAGAAAATGAAACTGCATTCGAGAAAGAAGATGTAGAGGTAGTAGCTGATTCAGAAAATGAAACTGCATTAGAAAAAGAAGATGTAGAGGTAGTGGCTGATTCAGAAAATGAAACTGCATTCGAGAAAGAAGATGTAGAGGTAGTAGCTGATTCAGAAAATGAAACTGCATTCGAGAAAGAAGATGTAGAGGTAGTAGCTGATTCAGAAAATGAAACTGCATTAGAAAAAGAAGATGTAGAGGTAGTGGCTGATTCAGAAAATGAAACTGCATTCGAGAAAGAAGATGTAGAGGTAGTAGCTGATTCAGAAAATGAAACTGCATTAGAAAAAGAAGATGTAGAGGTAGTAGCTGATTCAGAAAATGAAACTGTATTAGAAAAAGAAGATGTAGAGGTAGTAGCTGATTCAGAAAATGAAACTGCATTAGAAAAAGAAGATGTAGAGGTAGTAACTGATTCAGAAAATGAAACTAAATTCGAGAAAGAAGATGTAGAGGTAGTAGCTGATTCAGAAAATGAAACTGCATTAGAAAAAGAAGATGTAGGAACTAAATCAGAAATAAAGTCTTTAGTGCGTTCAATGGTAATGAAAACACCATTTTCTATTACTTCAGAAGTTTCTAGTTTTTTGAAATCGCCTAATATAAGTATTAAAAAACAAGGAGCATTTGTATTTCAAAATGAAAAAAATGCAGGGTATCGAGAGCTAGATGCAAAGTTATTAACTACAGTGCAATATTATCATGGAAAGGCTTATTGTAAATTAGTTTCTTCAAAACTTCATGAAAAGAGAGAGTTTCTAGAATTTTCTAATCCGAAAGTCGAAGATGATATTGAAAAAAATAGGATCGAGGCATCTTCGTGGATTCCTATCCACAGTATGAAATTAGAGAAGGAACGTGAGGGTGAATTTAATGATTATATAACAGTGAAACTACCAATAGAAATAGGGAAGTATCAGGGTGAAATTAGTTTACGAGAAAAGGTGGTATTTAAAGAAAAAGTCACAGAAATAAAAGATGTGTCACAGGAAATTATTTTGACAAAAAATGAATTTTTATTACCAAAAATAAAAAAGACAGGGCAGAATCCGGTAACAATTGAAAAAGCGGGCTTACTTGTAGAAGGCTATATCTATCAATGCATTGAATATACTATAGAACAAAGTTTATCTCATGATAATGTGTATCAATTAATGCAAAATATCGTATTGGAATTAACTATCCAAGTATTACAAGAACAAGAAGTGCGAGTGCGAATGTGAATTAAAAAAATGATTATATCTCCATTGATTAGATCAAAACTTTATTTGTAGTATACCATATTGTATTCTTGTGAAAACCACTAAGTACTACGAATTATCTTCTTACAGTTTAATTGCAATAAATTCATTTCTAAACATCAATTATGTTTTTTAGAATAATTGAATGGACAACATCTTGAATAGTATCGAATTCAGTAAAGCCGAATTTTTTATAAAAGTTTGCTAATTCTTCAAAGGGAGACAATACACATTTTGAATATGCGATCTTTTCGCCGTTTGTACTAAAAATGCAACGATTTCTCCTGCTAAGTGTAGTCCCCTATATTTCGGGAGTATGAAAATACCACCCAATTCAATCGTATCTTCATCTATTTGGACTAAACGTCCAACACCCACATACAGCTAGCAAGACAGGTTGAGCCCGAAGTGGTAAGGTTCTTAAATGGATAACATAAGAAATAAAAAAAGGACCGGAATACGGTCTTTTTTTATTTCTTATCGAAGCAAACTGTTAGTATGCTCATTTTCCTATACATTTAAAGAGATTATATGGTGGGCTTAGGGGACACGTAGATTTGAAGCCTAATACTACATACATACTTTCCGTATCCGGAAAAGTAACTTATCCTGATGAAAGTATACACGTATTTGTAGATGGTAAAGTAATAGGCCAACGTTTTTTGGAACTTAGGTCCTCACAGTATGAACAAAAATCGTTCGAATTTACTACTCTAAATGATAGTTCTCCAATTGAATTGATAATTAATCTTCCTGCCGTATTACCAAGAATTGATGTCTCTCTTGATGACAATATTGACACTATTAATGCCTATCTTGATGATATCGTACTAGTTGAAAAATAGCCATAACAAAAAATATATTTTTATCATTGACACATGAAAACAATTCTAGAAATGAGCCGCCATATGCCCATCGACTTGAAACTTTGAAATATATCCAAAATGAAATTTGTTCTTTCTGCATTTATTTATGGGAATTCAGCTCGTTTTTCATTTTGGCGTATTTGCTATTCTTAGAGTGATGGTGATGTGATGCTATCCCTAAAAGTCGCGAGTTTATTTAAAGGCGACATTAATAATATTCTTTAAATCTTGGAAGCATAAGTTGACCAAAACGGCCATCTTATGCTTCTTGTTATAATGATACAGTTCAATATAGAAAACGTGTATTTTAATAACAAATATCCATGCTAATTGTTGGCCCTTTTAATTATCCATTCCAATCATTAATTGAACCTCTTATCGGGGCAATTGCGGCAGGCAATTGTGTAGTTCTCAAGCCTTCAGAAAATGCACCAAATGTTTCATCTGTAATGAACAAAATAATAAGTGAAACGTTTGATAAGCAATATATTCGTGTAATTGAAGGTGACAGAGAAATAACTTCTTTGTTGATTCATGCACCATTTGACCACATCTTTTTTAATGGTAGCATTCAAGTTAAAAAAATTGCCATGGAAGCAGCAGCGAAAAATCTTGTACCAGTACCATTGGAACTTGGTGGAAAAGGACCAGCTATTGTCGATGAAACTGCTAACCTCGATATAGCGGCCAAACGTATTATCTGGGGGAAATTCATAAATGCTGGACAATCCTGTATTGCACCGGATTATGTTATTGTGCACAAATCTATTAAAATAAAACTAATTTCAAAAATGAAAGAAATTATTACAAGCTTTTATGGCTCAGATGTATCAAAAAGCAATGATGATGGTCGAATTATCAATGAGAGACAATTTGATAGACTTATTTCTATATTAGAACAAGACCAAAATTATATAATATTTGGCGGAAATTCATCTAGAAGTCATTTATATATTGAACCAACACTTCTTGAAGTAAAATCGGGGGATGCTGCAGCTATGAAAGAAGAAATTTTCGGACCGATTTTACCAATTATGGAGTACAATGCTTTAGATGAAGTCATTCATACGATTAACAACCATCCCAAACCATTAGCTTTGTATGTATTTACTGAAAACAAAAATGTTGAAAAACAAGTACTAGGACGAACTTCTTTTGGAGGAGGATGCGTCAATGATACAATGTCACATATGGCTAATCTACACTTGCCTTTTGGCAGAGTAGGAACTGCGGGATTCGGTGCCTATCATGGTAAACATAGTTTTGATACTTTTACTCATCGTAAAAGTATTTTAAAGAAATGCTCACGGATAGACCTAAGGATTGTATTTCCACCGTATAGGGACAAAATTAAAATTTCACGAAAGATTTTCAAGTGATTTTTGAAAACAGAAGGAAGAAACTACCGGATTTTAATTATGGTTCAAGCTATTAAGGCAATGATAGAATTGTCTATTCTAGTGATGGACTAATTAAGGTTTGTAATGTAGGGGTGCGATATCAATAAATCATATGAAAACTGTACTGTATTCTAATCAAAATAAGAACCCTCCTTCAATTAGGATAGTTCTTATTTTCCATATAGATAAATCATACAATGTAAACTTGAGAATTCTTTACTGTACAAAAATTGTAGGAATCAAAAATTCTTTAATATTAAGAGAGGTTTTTATGTCAATTAAATTAGAATTTAAATTATGTATTTTTTACACAATAAAATCAAAATTAAAACCAATAATACAGAGTGTTTAAATCCTATATAAATCCTAAGTTAGAGAAAAGAATAAAAGATCAGCAATATAAAATTGCTGATCTTTTATTCTTTTCTATTCTTCCCAAACTATCTTTAATAGTTGTTTCGCCAAGCTGTGTGTATAATAAGGCCGTATCTTGGCTAGTATGCCCAAGTTGCTGCATTACTTGTAATGAATCTTTTTCTTCCATATATAATTTATTTGCCAATGTATGTCTTAATTTATGAGGAGACATTCTCTTGCCATAGGACTTTAGTATATTTTTCTACTATATCTTGAATAGCCCTAACCGAAAAAGGCTGTGCAGTATGTTTATACTTCGATAAAAACACATTTTTTAACTCTTTCCCTGGAGCATATTTGTTATCTCTAATTTCCATATACTTTTCTAGATCATTCAATGCAATTGGGGTAATCCATACAGAATCTTCTTTGTTTCCTTTTCGAATTACATCAATGAGTCTTTCTTTTAAGTTTATATCTTCCATACGAAGATCGGCCAATTCACTTACACGAATACCACTACCAAGAAAGAGGGAGAGGATAGCTACATCACGATCTTTATCTCTTAGGAAATAGAATAACTGATGTTTTGTTAAAGATTTTTCATGTTCGTACTTAACGTAATTCAAAAACTCTTAATCGTCATCATTATGAAATATTTTAGATCTCATACGTTTTGCACGGGCATTTAATGTTTCTTTATCTTTATGTATTTCAATCTTAGCCATTACATTTCTATAAAAATAACATTTAATTAAGTATAAACAGATCGAACCTATCAATCTGGCTACCTGGAAAGCAGATGGCGGATATCGTTTTGAGCAAGAAGATGTAAAAAAGTTAGAGGAATTATACAAAGACTCTTTAACATTAAAAGAAGCAGCTGAATTTCTAAATAAGTCAAAGACTTACGTTCATAATGCAGCTAAAGACGGGATATTACCCTTTAAAGAGATTGCTAAAGGGAAATCTACTGAACGATTGTACTTAAAAAAGGATTTGGAAGTTTTCAAAGAAAAAATTGAAAACAAATCAAAAGAGGAATCGAAAGAAAAAAAGCAGCATTTAAGTCTCTATCTTGATGAAAAGGTAGTAGAAGCAATAAAGAAAAAGGCTGCAAAGAAAGGGTATAATGGCTACAAGAAGTTTGCTGAAGACATTTTATCTGCAGAAGTAAAAGAAGACATAGAAGAATAGAAATCCCAGAGAGAATAGATCCCTAAAAAACGTTATAAGGGGTCTATTTTTGTTTTTAAGAAACTTTTTATCCTTTAGGTGTAATTGCATTACCTAAAGTTCCAAAAACGATTATGGGTGATTTTGAGAGGTCGTTTTTCGGGTGCATCCCGAAAAAAATCACTATAATTACAAAAAAGGGTTGATATATAAAATTTAGAAATAGAGGAACGGATAATGAATAATTACAATGGCGCTTTATTTAAAATGAAAAAAGTGAAAAGAAAGATATGAGAGGTAATGATACCAGGATTATAAATATAAAGATTTCATATGAAACTTAGTAGACCTATGAGTAAGCTAGAGAATTTGGCAGATATACATCGCGGAATACATTAAAAAATATACAACTTTTATTTGAAATTTATATTCTCAAAAAATAGCATATGAAACTAAGGTCAATTATGAAAAATCCAAGAAATACAGTATACATATTTAGATTATAGTAAACTAAATTCTTATAAAACTCCTTAATTATATACAGACCAAAATTGGACAGATTTTCTATTTCAGAGTGTTGAAGTATGGTAAAATAGAAGTATAACTGTATATCGTGTGAAGGTGGGCTTGTTATTATCCCTTCTTTCCATTCGGAAGGAAAGGGGGTGATATAACATGGAATTTTTGTTTGAACTTTTAAAAGAAATTGCAAGAGCAGTTGTGCGTGAGGTTTCAGCATACGCACTGAAAAAGCAATTCGAAAAAAAAGACAACAAAAAACCCGCGCTTCACCGACCAAAGTACAAGCGTGGGTCTAAAAGAAAAAGATAATGCATAATAACAGCCACCTTGACAGTAGCAGTTATGAGACGGGATGTTGACAGCATCTCGTCTTTTTTAGTTTATGCAATTCAGTTAAGTACTATACTTTATATATACTGAATATGCATTCAATATATAACTAATCTAAAGTAAACATACCATATTTTTATTTTTTGGTCAACGTTTGGAAATATGAGGGACTAAATAAAGAGGTTTATGTTTTTTAACTCATAAGTTGGCCATGAATTAATTATTAACCCATAAACTGGCCGTGAATTTTACAAAATAACAAATTAAAAACACCTATTTGTAGTTTTGAAATAAACATTGCTTAAACGAGATCACGAATACCTTGATCGTTTAGTAATAAGAGAACACGTATTTTGAAAAAAGTTAAATCAAAATACGCGTTCTATATTTTTTTGCTATTCAATTTTATAAAATAGATTGATTATTTAGGGAATCGACTTATGTTACAATTCACTTTTCCCACTATTCTGCCTTATTATATGCAATATTCCTACTGTGTTATGGTAGCTTTCCATGTTGTTCCACCACGGATACATTTATAATCCCCAGTCACTGTTTTTCCGTCACTGGTTAAAGTTCCTGTATAATCACAATCATTACCATCACTACTATTCCTACGGTTAATTACAAACTTATTATCAATCCTATTAATGGTTAAAACTGCAGTCACATCTGTTTCACCTAGTTTTATCCACCTTGCATCAAAAATGTTACTCCAACCTCTTCTTGTCCAAGTACCATTCCATCCAGCTTCTTGTTCAAACCATGTAGTACCTAGAGGAAGTATCTTTTCAATTCGCATTGGTAAAATTTTTTGATCTAGTAATTCAAGGTTTATATGTGGTAGCGAACAACTTGTGTAATCTAAAAAACATGAATTTGCATTGGTAACAATTTTAGAAATCTCATCGCTGATTTTGTTATAACGTTCTGTGATTTTTTCTAGATTCTGCGCAGCATCAGGAAATTGTCGCTGATTATTAATAACATAACTTAAGTTATTTTGAAAATTAATAAACTGTTCACGCCAATTCCCCAACTTTTCTAGAATTTCTGATTGATTATCCACATTTAATGGGGGAGCAGATGGATGTGGTATGTGATTATATGGTACTAATATCACTGAATATGGATACCCATTATTTCCAGTTACTGCATTAGGGAAATTAACTGCATCATGAATCATCTGTTCCGGCTCTATAGGAATCGCTTCTCCATTAGTACCTTGACGCATAACGGTAGCTTTTATATTAAATTTTGTTTTTAATTCTTGTAGAACAGTTCCAAAGGATCTCAAGCCTTCACCTGTGATTACATCCCAATTAACTTGGGCCGAAAGAGAGCCTTGAATATTTTGAAACTCCTCCTTATTAGAGCTTGATATTTCTAAGATTCCAATATATTCACCACCTGTATTTATACCATAAACAAACGTATCACCATACTGATTAATAAACTCTTTAGGATTATCTACATATAAATTTGCTGCACTCTCTCTTAATGGATTTTCAGTCATATCTAAAAGTGTCTGACCATTATTCACCAAACATAAACAAAAATATATATAGTATATGAATTTTGTTTAAATGTACTTAAAAAGTTTGCTTTGGCAGATCCGCCACCTAAAGAATCTATCTTTAAACTATCTCTTGAGGAAACATCTAGTTGTTTAGTTAAAGTTATTGTATCATTCGCAAATTCAAGCCTAAAAAAAACTTCTTGTCCTCCAGCATTTGGAACATCACGAGTCCTTGTTGCGTTTATTAATGCTGGAGTAGGATGTAATTCACGTGTTGCTGAATTAAATCCTACCCCTAAATTCAGACCTCTTACATAACCAGTTTCCATAATATATTCTCCTTATTTTTATTTTCTTTTTATATTCCCCCTTATCCCATAAATAATTAAAAAATAAATTAATGAAAGAAATAAGTCTATGAAAAAATATATAATAAAGCATATTTATAACAGAAACAGCCCAAATTTCTCATTAGGAATTTGGGTTGTTTTTATGATGGGACATACTTTCACTTTTAGGAACAGATATTTTCAAATGATAACCATTAATGAAATAATGATATGTTATAATTTTCATAATATATATGCAAAGAAGGGATGGAATGAGCACACAAATTAAGGTAACACCGGAACAATTAGAACAAGCTGCTAAAACCGTAAGAAATACGAGATCATCATTAGAATATATGCATAAAGATTTATACTCTCAAACTGAATATATAGCTTCTCAGTGGAGCGGAGCAAGCAGTGATCGTTTCTATCAAATGTTTAATGAAGCAAAGCCAATGATGTTTAACATCTTGCAAGAATTAGATAAAATCGCAGTAGAATTAGAACGTGCAGCTGTTAAATTCCGAGAAGCGGATGAATTGTATGGGGGAAATTTAGTTGACTCTGATATTCAAGAAGGAGCCATGTGCGGAAAACTCCCTCCAAAATCAGAAGAGTCATTTTTCAATAAAAAAGATTTAAATGCTGCGTGGACTGGTATTTCTAATGGGTTTGTAGATGGTGCAGTGGATGCGTGGAAAGGACTGATATCCTTAGGTGATAAAGAAACCTGGCTTAATATGCGAGATGCGATTGTAAACTATAGGGAGACTATTCCTGCTGCATGGAACACTGTATCAGATACATTTATGAATAAATTTTGGAATGGGGATCTGGAAAGTAGAGAGCATTATGTAGCTTATGGTATAGCAACGTTAGGACTCGGGCTTCTGGGTGATAAAGGTCTTAGTAAAGCAGGACAAGTTGGGAAGGTAGCTGCTATTACAGGTTTTACTAAAGGAAAATCACTTGTAATTAATTCGCCGGCATATAGAAATGCATTACATATATTAAACAATTATGAATTTAAGGGTGGTAATCATCTCTCATATGCAGGTGTCGGTAGTACACAACAATATTTACAGAAAGCAGCTACGTATACTTATGAAGGCGCGAACGGTCCAAAAACAATTCGTTTGCGAAAAGGAGACTTAGCAGGAGACAAGCACCCAGTTACAGGAATTCCATACGATGCTGACGGATTTCCTATTTTTGAATCAAAAGGTGAGGTACTATTAAAAGAGGCAGATTTCAAAAAGTCTAGAACAACACAGTCTAGAAAGTGTAGTAAGGCATTATATGAACAAATAATGGAAAATCCTGAATTAGCTTTAAAATTCACAGAGGAAGAAATTCAATTATTTAAAATAGGTAAAACGCCAGAGCATTATACATGGCATCATCATCAAGATGCTGGGAGAATGCAACTTGTAGATTATCAGACTCATCATGATACCGGTCATACAGGTGGATATAAAATTTGGGGAAAAGATAGCGATAAATAGGGAGGTACTTAGTCATGAGTCACATTACATGGATCAATGCAAATGAGAACAAAATAACAAATAACCAAATTAAACAATTAGAACAATACTTTAATATTAAATTTCCTAATGATTTTATAGAGTGTGTACAAAAATATGATGGTGGATATCCTACGCCAGATACTTTTAATATTCCAAATCAAGATGAAAATTCACTCAATAATCTTTTAACCCTAGATTCTAATAAAAAATATTCCATTCTAGAAACATATAATAATACGAAAGATAGATTACCTGATAAAATTTATCCTTTTGCTAGAGATCCATTTGGTAATCTTTTATGCTTCGATTATCGAGATACCAGTGATTCACCATCAATCGTATTCTGGGATCATGAGGAAGAAGACATAGAGGAAGCAATATATCCTGTTTGTCCAACATTTACAGAATTGCTTGATAGTCTATATGAATTTGATGATGAAGAATAAAGGATGAGTTATACCATAGCTTATCCTTTATATTTTTATCATTTATTGGTTTTAATAAAAAGCACCCGACATCTTTCGAACAGCAAAAATCGGGAAAGATTCCCTTATTTCATACATAATATTTTTGAAGGGAGGGATTAAACCTGGACTGGCTGGAGAGAATGAATCGAGCAATGAATTACATTGAGCAGAATTTATCAAAGAAAATAGATGCTAAAGAAGTAGCAAAATTAGCTTGTTGTTCAGAATATCATTTTCCGAGAATGTTTTCGTCAATTACAGGATTTACTTTGTCGGAATATATTAGACGAAGACGTTTATCACAAGCTGCATGTGAGCTTCAAAATGATAAGACTATACGTATTATTGATCTTGCACTTAAGTTTGGGTATGATTCACCAGATGCATTTAGCCGAGCTTTTAAAAACCTGCATGGTGTATCTCCGACAGCAGCGAGATGTAATGGAATAGAGTTGAAAATGTTTCCGAAAATCTCCTTTCAAATTACGATTAAAGGAGATGTGGAAATGGAATATCGAATAGAAGTATTAGATGAGGAAATTGAAATTATAGGGGTAAAACAAAAAGTAATGACGGAAGATGCATTTCGTACAATTCCGCTATTATGGGAAGAAGCGACAGCGAGTGGACTCTTAGGTAAACTTATAGATATGTCTTGGCAAACTCCACAATGTAAATTAGAAGGGCTATTAGGAGTATGCGGGAAACAAGCCGCTATTACCGACGAAGCCTTTCACTATATGATGGGATGCCGTTATCAAGGAGAATATACACCTGATATGGAGAAAATCAAAATACCCAAAAGCACATGGGTTGTATTCCCAGATGTTACTAAAGCATGGAAACGTCTCTATACAGAATGGCTGCCAGCATCTGAATATGAGCTAGCAGATCTTCCTTGTATCGAGAATTATTTAGCCCCTGATCGAAAGCCAAGTAGTGAACTATGGGTTCCAGTTGTTCAAAAATAGAAATGATAGCATTTCATTTTATACTATCATTGGATAGTATAATTTATACAAATTATATAATTCTAGGAGTCATTATAATAGATAAAACAGCCTATAACTAACCTATTACTATAATATTGATTTCAATTGCATACACTAGTATAATAATAAAGTCAGAGCATGCTCTGATTAGTCTACGTTATAGGGGTATAACAGACGACATTTATTTTCAAAATCATAAAATCGGATTCACTTATATGCAAAATAAAAGCCTTCCTAATTGCAGGAGGGCTTTTATTTTATTGCAAGTAATAAACGAAAATTCGGATAAATTTGATATGATATAATTAATTTTACATTAAACGCTTAAACAGAGGGTGACTATAAAATTGAAAACGAAAATTTCATGCGTAGATAATTCGATAAAAAGTTTCTCAGATTTAGTCTTTGATAATTCAATAAGTACTGACAACTTACTATTAGGAAATGGTTTTTCTATTGGGATTTGGGAAGAATTTGGATACAAATCTTTATTTGATAACAGAAAAAAACATTTAAATAAAGAAGATTTACAGCTTTTTAAGGCATTGAATACTACAAATTATGAAGAGGTACTGGCAAATCTTCATACAGCAATCAATGTTAACAACACGTTTAATATTAATTCTAATCTTATATCCGCGTGTTATGAGCGAGTGAAAAGTAATCTAATTCAAGCGGTTAAAGATGTACACCCTACTAATGTAGAATTTGAACAAGCGTTAAATCTAGGTAAAAATCGTACTTTTGGTATATTTAAAGACAGTATATTTACTACAAATTATGATCTGATTGCCTATTGGCTAACAACTAAACTACTTCAAAATGGAGAAATAGTTGTAGGGGATTTTTTTGGAAGAAAAGAAAAAGGGTGCTTACATTTTTTTGGAAAATAATAAAATTCAGTCTGGTTTGAAATTATACTATCTTCATGGTGGATTACACTTGTTTATGAATAGAGAAAATGAAATTCAGAAATTAGAAAAATCCCAACGTGATTATTTGATGGAAGCTGTAGTAGAATCCATTGAAAATAATAACCTACCTTTATATGTTTCAGAGGGAAAATGGGAAACAAAGCTCCAAAGTATTGAAAATAATAAATACCTGTATTTTTGTTATAATGCTTTACAACAATTATCAGGTGATTTAACTGTATTTGGTCACAGTTTAGATGAGACTGCGGATTATCATATTATTCAGGCTATAAATGATTCTAATGTAGAAAATATAGCTTTTGGGATATATACAACTTCAGATAAGAATTTAATCGAAGCAAAATTAAAAAAACAATTCCCTAGAAAACATATATACATATTTAATTCTCGAACATTTTATCGATCAGTAAATTATATTAATACCAGCAAAGTTCTTAAGATATTAAAGTAGATATAGGAGGATTATTAAATGGAAAACTATAAACTTGCAGCTAAACCTTTTATATACGATTTTACACATCAGGATGAGGGGAAAAAAGTTACTTTTGGAGAAAAATCTAGTAGAAATGCATTTAATAATGGTATTGATAATCTTATTAGCATAATATGAATTCAGGAATGAGTTTAGTTGAGGAAGAAGGAGAAAAATGACATATATATATCCGAATCATGATTTCCAAAAAATATGGAATTCTAATCCATTAATTATAATTGATACAAATGTAATTTTAAATTTATACCGTTATTCTCCAGATACAAGTAATCACATTTTGAGGGTTTTAAATTCAATTCCAAAACATCAACTTTGGATACCTGCACAGGTGCTTGAAGAATATAAACAAAATCATGACAACGTCAGAAATTTGGCTCGAAATAAATATAAAGAAGTAACTATTGAAATAGATCGTATTATAAGTAATGCTGAAAATAGCTTTTTCAAACAATTCACAAGATTTAATAAGCTTAGTTTTCCTAAAGTTCAAGAGTTAAGTAAAGATACAAATCAAGCAATTGCGAGAATGAAAGCTGCATCCAAAAAATATGCTGAAGAAATTAAACATGAAATCAAAAAAAATAAACTAATGATTGAGGAGGATAATGTAAAAACATTTGTAGATGATCTTGTTTCTTTTGGAAGAGTTGGGGAGCCCTTTAGTATATCCAAGTTATTGAAAATATTTACTGAAGGGGAACTGCGTTATAAATATGAAATACCGCCAGGATATAAGGATAACCATAAAGATAATCGAAAAAAATTTGGTGATTTAATTTTATGGAAACAAATTTTAGAACAAGCTCAACGAGTTCAAGAGCCAATAATGTTAATTACTCTTGACGTAAAAGAAGACTGGTGGATTTTGGATGATAAGAATACACCGGTACGACCTAGAGATGAGTTGTTGATGGAGTTTAAAGAGTATTCTAAGAAACAAATAGCTATTATGCAAGTTAGTGATTTTATTGAAAACACTTCAAAGATTATCGATATGGTAGATTACAAAACAAATTTAGAACTAAATTCTAATGAATATGGAATGGAATGTATTCGTGATAAAGAATGGGATGATATTTTAAATGAAAATGAATTAACAGTATACTTGATGCAGAGTGAAGCACTTATAGATGCTTTTAATGGAGTACCTTTTGATATTGAAATACAAGAAACATTCGATCCTGTAATTGAAGTGAATTCGGTTGACATAGTTCAGAATGATGTTGTTATGGAAGGTTCTTTTGAAGCAAAAATAGGTATTTTAATTATTGAAACTTATTCCGAAAATTATTCATGTGAATCATATGGCTATATTACCTTTTCAGGTTCAATATCTATAGAATTTGAAGCTGAATTCGATGTCGAGAAAGATCCTATTGTTCGAGATACAATAAATATTGAAATTGGAGGGTTTGAAGTCTCCAATTTTGATGTGGAACATAATGATGAAAGAAATATCCCCGATGAGGACAGATGTAGGGATTGTAGCAATCCAAATGCTTCATATCACACCAAAATGTACAATGAAGCGGTATGTGAGCGTTGTAAAGATAATTATGAAGTTTGTCCTGAATGTGGATTTTTATTTGAGCATGGTACGCTTTTAGGAAGTCATTGCAAAAGCTGTGAAATAAATTTCTCCCTATATAGTTAGTGTAAATTAATCATATTCAGTTCGAAATATAGTGAATCTATTTTAATTACAAACTTTTATCTAATTAATAGAATCAAATGTTTATTAAAACAAATGAATTTATGATATATTTCTAAGGTAGTGCACAAATGCAAAATCACAAAAAAGATCACCGATTTTATAGGTGATCTTTTAATATTTATTAAACAATAATTAACATTGATTTAATACAGATGTTTTTTATATTATTACACAAGACTATTTAGATTTATTTCTATAAATTTTAGTTTAGAGTTTCATGTCTTTTGTACAAAGACATGAAAGTAGGAACTTATTTTATAGTGTACAATACTGAATTATCTACAGATACATTTCATTTAGTACCCATTCTCTTGTCCATATATCGAGACAAGAAAATGGGTATTTTTTTTAACGAAGACACCAAAGTGGGTACTTTGTAAAAATAGCAAATATTAAATAGATGTGAAGTTAAAATTCAGTTCTATATTAGTAACAAAAATATTAATGAAGGATTTACTTCCTTGTCTCATTAGCAGGACATGAGAGTCTAAACTTCTTTTAATTTTTTCCGTTCTTATGTTGATGGGTATAGGAAAGGATTCCACAAACACCAAACAAGCTTGACAACAAGAGATTACAAGTGTAATATTCAGTTGTGGATTACAAATGTAATACAAGGGGTGTATTTTTAAACAATGAATGAATTACCTAAAATTTCAGAAGCTGAGTTAGAAGTTATGAAAGTACTTTGGTCAAAATCTCCACAAACGGCAAATGAGGTGATTGAAGCGTTAGAGGTGAAAATGGATTGGAAACCCAAAACGATTCGAACTCTGATTAATCGATTAGTTCACAAAGAAGCAGTGGCTTACCATCAAGATAAAGGGCGTTTGTACTCTTATTATCCTTTGGTATCGCAAGATAGTTATTTACAAGTAGAAACGAAATCTTTACTTAAACGTTTCTATGGTGCAGCATTTAAACCTTTACTTGTAAATTTCTTAAAAGAAGAAAAGCTGTCTTCAGAAGATATTAACGAACTTAAACGTATTCTGGATGAGAAAACTGAGGAAAATCAGAGGAAGGATAGATTATAGTGATAGAAAAATTTATAAATATCTATCTACCTGCTTTTTTTGATTGGATGATTGAGACTTCCATTATGGCTAGTATATTAGTGGGACTAATCTTGTGTATCAAGGTCTTGTTTAGAAATAAGTTAACTCCACGCTGGCAGTATATGCTATGGATCATATTAATTATAAGACTTGTATTACCTTGGTCGCCAGATAGTTCCTATAGTATCTATTCTGTTCTTACTTACAAGAATGATGATGCATTCATTTCTAGCCGAAATCCTGTAGCTAATTTTCTTACACAAGAGCGTATACAAGAATTAAAAGATATAGACGATACAAAGGTTCTCACAAAAGAAGATACTTATACCTCAAGTTCAACAAAAACTGTTCAGGCAAATAAGACACAAACAGGCATGAATGAAAAGCAGGATGATAAGCCGATTCCATTCTATACAATCTGTATATACATTTAGCTTACTGGTGTTATCCTTCTAAGTGTTGCTACTTTTATAATGAACAGGCGTTTATTACTTTACATAAAAAAACAACCTGTTATTACAGACGAGAAGATTGTCCAGATTTTTGAAAAGTGTAAGCAATCTATGTCTATTCAACGGAATATCCCTCTATTTGTATCTGGAAAGGTTTCCAGTCCAACAGTGTTTGGATTTATTCGTCCAAAGTTGTTATTGTCAACTGTACATATGAAAATATTAGATGAGCAACAGTTACGATATATTTTCCATCATGAATTAGCTCACATCAAGCGAAGAGATGTTGGGGTGAACTGGCTTATGCATGGCTTACTAATTTTAAATTGGTTTAATCCAATTCTATGGTATGCCTACTCATGTATGCGGGAAGATCAAGAACTAGCATGCGATGCATTAGCTCTTACATGTATAGATTCAGAGGAACAAATTGCGTATGGACATACTATTATTAGTCTATTGGAACACTACTCAAGTTATTATCAAGTACCAAGTATAGCAAATTTTAGTAAAAACAAGAGAGCGTTAAAAAGGAGAATTCTAATGATTAAAAATTCCAAAAAAAATCATATCGTTGGTCTGCGATAGGGGCTGTGGCAGTTATTGCAGTTTCATCTGTATCCTTATTAAACGCCCGTGCTGATAAGCCGACTAACCCTGAGAAACAACAAATAGAAGTGAAAAATAATATGAAAGAATTAAAAACACAAACTGATATTCCTATACAGCAAATTGTAGAAAAAATGATTGGTACAAAAGAACGGGCAGATGCAGAATTTTTTGTTTCAGAGGGAGAGTATAATACTTTACTTAAAGAAGTTGGTTTGGCACGAAATCTGTTTACAAAAGAAGAATTTGAACGATTTATTGATTTAGAAACAGAAGCATATACTTTGGGTAAAAAAGTAAAGTTAGTAGGAAGTCCTGAAAAGTTAGATTCAGAAGAACAAAAAAAATATCAGAAAAACAGTGAAGAAATTGGACCATTTAGACAGAAAATCACTTCGGAATTTAGATTAACTAAAAAGGAAGCACAGAAATATGTTGATTTTCCAATTAAGACCCCAAGTTACGTGGTAAAAGGGTTTAAATTAACTGGAGAAGGTGTTACAACACCGAAGACTACTGGAAAAATGAATCCCGATTTTATTTATGAATATCAAAATCAAAGTAAAGATAATGTATATATTGTGCACCAATCTGCAGTTACTGCTGAGGGAATAGAATTCTCGAGCAATGTAGCGGAGAATAATGAAAAGGCAACAAATTATGAATTAGAAGGTACAAAAATAACCTTAGTTGAAAGTCTTGATACAGAGGAAACCTATAAAGTAATGCAAATGATTGTTCCTGCAAAAGGAAAGAATAGCGCTTATCAAGTCATAATTCTTGCAGGTGATTTAAGTAAAGAAGAAATAGAGAAAATTATGCTGTCCTTTTTAAAATAAAAATAGAGTCTCAGGATCCCGTTCCTGAGACTCTATTTTTATTTCAGTTTAAACGAAAATCCATGAACAAATGTTGAGTGTTACGCTATTTTAGATTCCATACATAATCACCGGTCAAAGTAATGTGTTGCCAACCTAACGGTGAAAAATGTTTAAAAATGATAATTGACATTTTAAATTATATTGTTTAAAATTAAATTGCGCACAATTTAATTTTAGGAAACTAAAAAAAGAATCGAGGAATGTAAAATGACAGCTTTATATACAGCAAGAGCAACAGCGGTAGGCAGCAGACTTGGACGAGTAGTTTCTTCTGACAACGTATTAGATTTAGATCTTAAAACACCGAAAGAACTTGGAGGTTCAGGCGGATATGGGACAAATCCAGAACAATTATTCGCAGCTGGTTACTCCGCTTGCTTTGACTCGGCATTAAACCTTGTGATTCGTACAAAACGGGTAAAAGGTGTAACGGCAACAGCAGTATCTGCAAATGTTTCCATTTTAAAAAATGATGTAGGCAACGGATTTAAACTTGCAGTTGAACTTGAAGTAGAAATAGAAGGTGTAGATAAAGAAACAGGAAAGGAACTTGTAGAAGCAGCCCATCAAGTATGTCCATATTCTAATGCGACAAGAGGAAACATTGAGGTAACTTTAAAGATTGTATAAGAGGGACCATCGATAAAACGTAGATTTACAATATTAAGTAATTTAGATATAAAAAACACCCGGTTTTCATCACGTTAAGGGTGAAAACCGGTTTGTTCATTTTAACCCCTATAAACAGCATAGTTAGCACTGTTTATAGGGGTAGTACGAACGTAGCTGTCACAGAACGCGAACTGATATCAATATATCGCAATAACCTCACGAATGCTGTAATTACAAGGATTTGACGATGTTTCGAATTCATTTTTAGAATCCCACTTATAGAAGTAGGAGAGTACTCCTATTATTCAGGATACTATGGACATCAAAATTTTGAAGATGGTTGTGTAAGATATTTGTGGAGAGATGTTAAGTCTCGAGCGCTTTTCAATCCAATTGAACAAATGGGTTGGCATCTTGATAAACTCATAATCGGAAATTATGTTTGTATTGCAACTGGAGTTGTCATATTAATGGGGGGTAATCATAACCACCACTCAGAATGGGTTACAGTTTATCCATTCGTTGAGCAAATAGAGCAATCATTTGAACCGAAGTGTGATACAGTCATAAAAAGTGATGCTTGGATTGGTATGAATGCTATAATCATGCCTGGTGTTACAATTGGCGAAGGGGCAATTATTGCAGCTGGATCTGTAGTTTCTAAAGATGTTCCACCATATACAATAGTTGGGGGTAATCCCGGAAATAAAAAAACGGTTCACTGATACAGAAATTAATATGTTAATGGAAATGCGTTGGTTTGATTGGAATAGAGAATTAGTTGAGAGGGCAATTCCTCTTTTATCTAGTCCATCTATAGAGCAGTTATACAATTTCTATAAAAGTGAAGTGAAAAATAAATAAATTAGTAAAAAAACTACATTCTATAATAGAATGTAGTTTTTTTATAGGTATGTAAATTATCATATAACATCCTAGTGGTTTAATCATTTGAACACTTCTGTATAGTTAGTCCAGTAACAAAATTGAAAAATTAATTTTGTTACACCTTTTAAAGAGCCTCCCTTTATGAAAAATCACCCATTTTTTTGTCCTAAAACAATGATAGGTATAGAAGTATCCACTTTCTTGTCTAAAAAGTATCCAGATTCAAGTCGTTGTACATATGTAGAAAGACATAAAAGTCTAAACTAAAATCTAATGAACAATCGTTAATAAATAGCCATTATCATAAATTTTGTAGGTACTTTCATGTCTCAATAACGGGACATGAAAGTCTAAACTTTTTGAACATAGGGCAAGAAACTCTAAACTACTTAGCCAGTAATAATACAATATTTGAAAGTAAACTTTTAGCCATTTGATTTATTAGTATCCATCCTTATTTCTCCCCCTTTAATTTAATAATTACTAGGTACCACGATATCACTTCCATTTTATGTAATGTTATACCTTTTTATCTTCTAGTAGGGCATAAATAACCGTTATATCTATACAGGGAGATTTATTACAAAATTAATTGTAAATTAAACAAAATACGAAAATAAACTTTTGAATAGAAGTTTACTTTCAGTTTCATCAATAAGAAAAACCACAACAATTGCTGTGGTTTTTCTTATTGCCCTGACTAAAGCTATGTTGTAAATGCTCATGGCATTATATGTTGGATTTCAATTATAAGTTCCAAAGTAAACTTTTACCCAAAAGCTTACATTGAAATCCTTTATTTAATTTATCTCCATTCCCCTGATACCTCAAAATTCAAAGGAAAAGTATACATTCAAAATTTGATGAATAAAGAGATTAAAATACCGGTGATCAAGAAAAAAGACTGTTTACGAAAATAGCCAAAAAGAAAAAGCTAGATTCAAGCTAACTTTTTTTCATAATTTCCGTTATCAGTAGTATCCCAAAAAGCTAACTACTTGTCTTTTTTAGATAAGTAATTAGCTTTTTGGGATACTTTAAAATATTAGCTTGATGGCTATTTGGTGGTACGCCAAATAGTATAATTAACAATCTTTTATATGTTGTGTAACTCGAAATCAAATGTTTATAAAATTAAGACTACCAAGGTATTTAGAATTCAAGGCGGTTACACAAGATATAAGATAGGGGTAAGTAAAGGAAAGAATTATATGTTTTTTCAAATCCCTAAAAGGGTTCTATAGATCAATAAAATATGTTTATTTCAAATTGTCACATTTATGTAACATAAGTGATTTATTTTATAATAGGAAACTAACACGAAACGAGGGAGAAGTTATGAAAAAAATCATACCGATAGTCGCAGTAATAGGCATGATGAGCTTAGGGATACAAGAAATGAATGTGAAAGCTGAGACATACAAAAGTGCAGGTTCCAAAATGGATTTTTGGAATTCTAAAAGAACAGGCACTAATTTTATGAATAGCACTTCATTACCTGAGAATTACAAGAGTGCAAAGGAGGCCAATATTGAATATGTTCGTTTAGCACCTGATAAATGGGCAAAAGATGAAGCTTTCTTCTCTGGAGACAAACCAGATACACCAGGAAAAGATTTTCTTATTGGTAATGCAGATAACTATCAAGGATTAGTGAAAGAGGATGTAGCAAAATTAAAAAAAGATTTAGATGCTGCACAATCACAAGGAGTTAAAGTTGTACTTACAATGCTTTCATTACCTGGTGATCGTTGGCGTCAATTTAACAATAATAAGAATGATGATAGAATCTGGGAAGAAGAAAAATATCAAGAACAAGCAAGCCAATTTTGGAAGGACCTTGCGCTTGAATTAAAAGATCATCCTGCTGTGGTTGGTTACAATATTATAAATGAGCCACACCCAGAAACTTCTAAGAAAAATAGATATAATGATTTTTGGACGGAAGATTATGAGAAATGGTATTCAAAAGTGAAGGGGACCCCAGCAGATTTAAATAAATTTTATCAAAAAGTTGTTAATTCAATTCGAGAAGTAGATAAAGAAACACCCATTATTTTAAATTCAAGTCTATATGCCACACCTTGGGCTTTTAAATATCTTGAACCAGTTAAAGATAATAAGACATTGTATGCATTTCATATGTATGAGCCATATCAATTAACAAGCCAACGTGAAAATCAAAATAAAGAGTATCAATATCCTGGAATTGTAAAAGTAGGAGAATTAAAAACACCTATGATGTGGGATAAAGATGGATTAAATACATTCTTACAGCCTGTTCAAAATTGGTCTGAGAAAAATCATATACCATCTAATCGAATCATAGCTGAGGAATTTGGGATTAATCGTACCGTTCCAGGAGCACCTCAATATATGCAAGACTTAATTTCTATATTCAATCAAAAGGAATGGCACAAATCATTCTATGCATTCCGTGAAGATACTTGGACAGGAATGAATTATGAATTAGGAACAGGAAAAATAAAATGGGATCAAGGGGGGGAACCAATACGTCAAGATAATCCAATTTGGGATGTAATAAAAATTGATTTACAATCTCATAAACTTCTCAAGTTAGGCGGCCGAGTATGGGAAGATAATAATCAAAACGGCATTCAAGATCAAAGTGAAAAGGGAATGGAAGGCGTTCGTGTTCAACTGTTCAATAAAGATCGTAATGTAGTAAAAGAAGGAAAAACAGATAAAGAAGGGCGCTACTTGTTTGATGGGTTAACAGCAAACACATATCGTGTACAAGTAGAGAAATCATCTGGTTATATCTTCATGCCAAAACAAAGTGGACAAGATGTAACGGTTGACTCCGATGTAAATGAAGCTGGAGTAACAGACACTATTACTCTTTCAAATGACGATGTAACAATCGATGCCGGAGTAAATAGAAATAGATTCAAGGATGTCCCACAAGGACACTGGGCATTTCATACGATTCATAATTTAGCGGATGAAGGAATTATTACGGGTTATGGAAATGGAATATTTGGTATGGGAGACGATGTAACACGTGAACAAGTAGCTGCGTTAATTTACCGTACTTTGCATATAGAAAAACAAGATGAATATGAAAATCCATACAGAGATATCAATAAAAATTCAACAATTTTTCCTGAGGAAATATTAGCTTTAACTAAGCTAGGGATTTTCCAAGGCGATGATCAGGGAAACTTTAGACCGAAAGCTACATTAACACGTGCAGAAATGGCACAAGTTATTACGAAATCTTTTAAACTAGATGTGAAGGCTCCACATAATTTCAACGATGTTCCAGCAAATTCATGGGCAAAAGATGCGATTAGTGCCGTGCAATCGAACCATATTGCAGTAGGAGTTGGAGAAGGGAAATTTGCTCCGGATATGAAAGTAACACGTGAACAGTATGCACAATTTTTATATAATGCAATTTCGAATGAGCGATCCCATCAATAAAAAGAAAATAAAGTTGAGCGGCCTATTATATCACCATTATAGGGGAGTATTACTGCACGTAAAAGTTTAATTGGTGATAGCCTAAACCCATCAAACTAAGAGTGAAAACAAAATGAACTTTCGTTCATATGAACTAAAAAAACCTTCCAATATTTTGTGTCCTTAAAAATAATCATACCAAATAAACCTAGATAGGTATCATTTTTAATATACAAATTTGGATATATTACATTTGCGATAAGAATAAATAAATCGTAATTCTTATAAAAGTCTTATTTTATTAAGGGAATAGAAAATATATTATAAATAGTTTGATATAATGAAATGCAAATTAATTTATAGAGCGAGGTATATAATATTGAATAAACGACGTATTTTTATTGGTGCTGCAATGAGCAGTGTTTTACTATTATCTGCATGTGGTAATTCAGATAATCTTGCTACATCAAAATCAGGAAATTTGACCCAAGAAGAATTTAATAAAGAGTTGAAAGAGACAGCGGGAAAAGTCGTTCTACAACAAGCAATGTTAAACAAGATTTTACTAGATAAATATAAAGTTTCAGATGATGAAGCAAAGAAAAAAGTTGAAGAATTAAAAAAACAAATGGGTGATAATTTCAAAGCCTATTTAACACAGGCTGGAGCTAAAGATGAAGATGATCTTAAAAAGAAAATTAAATCACAAATAGCTTTTGAAAAAGCTGTTAAAGCTTCGGTTACAGAAAAAGAAATAAAAAGCCTTTATAAGCCAAAATTAAAAGCAAGTCATATTTTAGTAAAAGATGAAAAAACGGCGAAAGGAATAAAAGAAAAATTAAATAATGGGGAAGATTTTGCAGCACTAGCAAAACAATATTCAGAGGATCCTGGTTCAAAAGAAAAAGGTGGAGAATTACCTGAGTTTGGCCCAGGTGAAATGAAGCCTGAATTTGAAGAAGCCGCTTATAAATTAGAAGTTGGACAAGTAAGTGATCCAATAAAAGCTTCTTATGGTTACCATATTATTAAATTAACAGAGAAAAAAGAGTTAAAACCTTTTGATCAGGAAAAAGATAATATTCGTAAGGAATTGGAACAGAAACGTTTACAAGATCAACAATGGCAACAACAATTCTTCAAAGATTTATTCAAGAAAGCAGATATAAAAATATCAGATAAAGATTTAAAAGATACTTTTAAAGAATTTGAAAAATAAGGATATGAAATATAATCTACTTACTTGCCTTAAAAATAAGTAGGATTGCTTATTTCTTTTTGAGTATAACATGTTATATCTGGATTATGTATTTGTATAAAAACTAGCTATGTCATTGTCATATTTATGTTGAATAAGGGGTCTCGCCACATACCCATCAAGCTAATAAAATAAGAACATCCCCATAACCAAAAAATTCGTTTGGGGATGTTCTTATTTTATAATTAATAGATATAAAACATAAATTTTTAAGAAAAGTATTAACGATTTGCAAATTGAGTTGCTATATCTGTTGCATCTTCTTTATTTAAATGGTAAATGGAATCATCTCCTATACGTTGAACATACGCTTCATCAAAGTATGGTTTCACACTAAAAAATAATACTTTAAATTTGATTTTTTTACCATCATCTAATACAAAGTCAATGTTACGTTGAGAAGATTCTTCAAAAAACTTCTTCTTCAAAAAATCTTTTTTTGTTACAACATCTTTCTGACTACTTAGTTTTTTAAACACTGATTTTGCTTCTTGACCATAATCTCTAAATGTATCTCCAGCAACAGAATCAGTTTCTAAATATTTTATTTTTGAAATCAGATTAGGAGTTAAAGACCCCTTATTCTCATCTCCTACTAAAGACATGTACATAAATATTAATAGAAATATAACTAATAATCCTAATATGATTTTTTTCATTTATTGTCTCCTGTTCTAAAAAATAGTACCTGTCTATCATACCAAAAATAGGGAATATACTTTTAGAATTTATAAAAAATATAATTAGAATTAAATTAAAACCTTCGAAAAAACCTGTTATAAAAATGGAAAAAGCGTTAACCTTTCTTTAGAATCAAAAGAAAGGATGTTTTTATAATGTGCTTTTCAATTCAAGATGAGCTGCAATTGTATTCCCAAGAGTTACAACGATATATGTTACCTGATGCTTTAGAGCAATTAGCTAAAAATATAGGATTTGTTAAACGAAAAAGTAAATATCGAGCACAAGATTTAGTAGCTCTGTGTGTCTGGTTAAGCCAAAATGTAGCTCATTCTTCATTGACACAATTATGTAGTCGATTAGAAGCTGACACCGGTATTTCTATGAGTCCAGAGGGACTCAATCAACGTTTTAACCCTCAGGCTGTTAAGTTTTTACAACAACTCTTAGCACATTTACTTCACCAACAATTTTGCTCTTCTTGTAAGATTCCAAATTTGTATACAAACTATTTTCGTAGTATTCGTGTATTGGATTCTACACATTTTCAGGTTCCAGATAAATTTGCTTCTAGATATCAAGGTTCAGGAGGTAGTGGCCATAATGCTGGTGTGAAAATTCAATTAGAGTACGATTTGCTTAGTGGTCAATTTTTACATGTTCATGTAGGTTCAGGAAAGCAAAATGATAAAATCTATGGTTCTACTTGCTTAACTTCTCTTCAACCGCACGATGTATGTATACGTGATCTAGGATATTTTGATTTAAGAGATTTACATGCAATAGACGAGTGTGGTGCTTATTTTATTTCACGATTAAAGCTCAATACACGTATATATCAGAAGAATAGAGAACCTGAATACTTTCAAAACGGAACAATAAAAAAGCAATCTGAATACATCCAACTAGATATGGAGCAATTCATTGACCAATTACAGTCCGGTGAAACATATGAAATTCCTGAGATTTATATTGGAATGTATCAAAAACTTCCTACAAGACTAATTCTGTACAAATTAACTGAGACACAAATGAAACGTAGACAAAAGGATTTAGCATCTAAAGAACATAAGAAGCAAATTACCTATAAAGAACACAGTAAGCGGCTTAGTGCCATTAACTTTTACATTATAAATATTCCTTTGGAATATCTGCCCAAGGAACAAGTATATGATTTTTACTCCTTACGCTGGCAAGTTGAACTTATCTTTAAAACATGGAAATCATTTTTTCATATTCATCACTGTAATTCTGTACAATTAGAACGACTAGAATGTCATTTATATGGACAATTAATTAGCATCCTTCTTTGTTCCTCCACCATGTTTCAAATGCGCCAATTACTCCTCATCAAGAAGAAACGAGAATTAAGTGAATATAAAGCAATTTATATCATCAAAGATTATTTTCCACTTATTTATCAATCTTTACAAAAAGACACCCAAGAATTAACAAAGATTCTCTTTCGTCTGTTTAATCTTTTACAGAAAAACGGACGAAAATCCCATAGGTATGAGAAGAAAACAGTCTTTGATATCTTAGGCGTCGTATACGACTTTTCTATGTCTCACAATCATGTAGCGTAATCCCAAAAATTGAAACCCGATAGGATTTATTTGGCGTGCAAATCTTTAAAGAACTTACACTGGATCTTTAGAAAAACGAAATAATTCCGCGTGAAATTAAACTTATATAATCTTAGCTTGATGGGCATGGGGTACCGCCCACATTTTAACGAAAATATACGTTAAGCAAAATTCGACATGAAATGAGCCGAATTTCCTACTCTAAGGAATATTCGGCTCATATGTTTTATTTGGTCTGTAATTTGTTCTCTTCATATTCCTTCATTATTTTATAAAACGTGTTTTTCTTTAGCTCTAACATTTCCATAAACATAACAGCAGTGATTTCCCCACTCTTCCATTTTGAATGAGTTTCTTCTATTATATTTATTTGTTGTTTACTTAGCGTCGAAAGGTTCAACTGAGGACGACCTAAGTGTTTTCCTTGAGATTTAGCTACAGCAATTCCCTCAGCCTGTCTCTGATGAATTTTCTTACGTTCTTGATCTGCAACATAGGAAAGTAAAGATAAAAACTGATCTTCCATTAATCGTCCCATATCACCCATCTCTCGAAATTTACGGCTATCAAACAGTGTTTCATTTTCTAAAACAACAATATCCGCTTGTAATTCTCTTGTTATGTACTTCCATTCTGAAATTACCTCATCATAATTGCGGCCCATACGATCTAAAGCATCTATGTAAACAATATCACTTGTACTTAATATTTTTCTTAATAATTGATACTGAGGACGATCAAAATGTCGTCCACTTGCTTTATCGACAAAAATCCGTCGAGCTTCCACTCCTCGTTCCATCATTTTATGTAATTGGCGTTATTCATTTTGATCTTTTGTACTTACACGTATATATCCATAAATATTCGCCATGTTTGATATTCTCCTTACATTTGATACCACAATTATATCATTTTTGTTTATAAAGGTATTCATTAAAAATAAACGTTTATAAAAATACTTGTATAACCTTTATAAACTTGATATTACAATGTTTCATAGATGTTCTCCAACTGTTTGTAAAGGTATACCTTTACAAACAACGCGCAAAAACTGTATTTCGGATTAATTAGCAAAACAATCGAAATACAGGTAAATTACACCATTCTCTAGATGCTATATATAATTTGGTATAATTGTATTTAAACAAATTATTGCTAATAGGTAGAGGAAGGAATACAGAGATTGAAAAAACTATTTCAGACTAAAAAATTCTTAATATCAATTCTAACAGTAGCCCTAGTACTAATTACTTATTTTGTAATACAATCTATTTTATCACCCGCTAGAGGTGTAACAAACCGAGAGAACCCCATTCAACTTGTAAATGAACAACCCAAAATAGACATATATAAAACCGTTCCTTCCCAATTCAATGGTCAAATAAGAAAAATTGCCTATCTTACATTTGATGATGGACCAGGAAAGTATACAACTGAGCTTTTAGACATATTAAAACAACATGATGTTAAAGCTACTTTTTTCTTAACTGGTAAGAATGTAAAGGCATATCCTGATTTAGTAAAACGAGAAAAAACAGAAGGTCATTATGTGGGTATGCATAGCATGACTCATGATTTCAAAAAATTATATACAAATGGTGACTATGTTAATGAAATGATAACAAATCAAAGTTTAATAGCAGCTATTATTAGAGAAAAACCACAATTAACCCGACCTCCTTATGGTTCTATGCCTGGATTAAATGAAGCGCTTCGTAATAAGGTAGCAGAGGATGGATTTAAAGTATGGGATTGGACAATTGACTCTTTAGATTGGAAATATAATAACTTACCAGTAGAAGCAGCTTCAGTTAACATTGCTCAAAATGTACTTATTAATGCAACGAAGTCCCAAGAAGTTATATTAATGCATGACATTCATCCTCAAGCTGTTGCAGCCGTACCAGCCATTATAAAAGGATTAAAAGACAAAGGATATGAATTTGAAGCTTATCAAGAAAATGATCACTTCTCTTTAAATTTCTGGCAGGACCCACGCATTTAACTTTTAAAGAAAATTATGCTATATTTTAAAACACAATAAAGCTAAAAGTTATAAAAATTCATCAATATAGTACTCTAACAAACTCTAAAAAGCCCATGACTCTATTTCATCAATAGAGTCATGGGCTTTTTAGAATACTTACTTTATCATAAGGTATTACTCTTTATGGGATAACCATATCAAAAAAATTGTACGTTTAGACTCAAAATAACCGATTCCCTGTACGTTAAGCAACCGGTTATTTATTTTACTGCCTTTTGGTAGAATTTTTATCTCGTAATGGTCTTAAATTATCGAATTTTTATAGATTCATTGCAATTGTCTTGAAGTTTTTGTACCAGAAACACTTGTAATAGTCTACGAAGATTTATGGATAGAATCATCTATTCAGTGATATTGGGTATTTTTCCTTTGATGTTTACCCAAGATTTATGTATAATTTAAATCGTAATGATTACGATTTAAAGGAGAGTTGATATAATGAAGATTTTATTTGCAAAGAAACTAGGTATATTAGCTATTAGTTCATTGCTAGTATTAGTAGGGTGTCAGACTTCAGGTTCATCTGAAAAACAAGAGCACACACATGAAAATGAACACGATCACAACCATGAGCATGAGCATAATCATGGTCATGCTGAAGAAACAGAAAAAATTTATGAAGGGTATTTTGAAGACAGCCAAGTGAAGGATCGATCACTCTCCGATTGGAAAGGAGACTGGCAATCTGTATATCCATATTTACAAGATGGAACACTTGATGAGGTATTTGCTTATAAAGCAAAACATACAGGTAAAATGACAGCTAAAGAGTATAAGGAGTATTATAATGAAGGGTATCAAACAGATGTTAACCGTATCGCGATTCAAGATGATACGGTAACTTTTTTCAAAAATAGAGAAGAACATTCTGGTAAGTATATCTATGATGGGTACGAAATTCTGACATATGATGCGGGAAATAGAGGTGTAAGGTACATATTTAAACTAGCAGAAAAAGTTGAAGGAGTTCCTCAGTATATTCAATTTAGTGATCATAGTATCTATCCAAATAAAGCTAGTCATTACCACTTGTACTGGGGTGACGACCGTAAAGCTTTATTGAATGAAGTCATACACTGGCCTACCTACTACCCATCAAAAATGGATGGACATGATATTGCCCATGAGATGATGGAGCATTAAATTTGGAGTCGCGATGAATTAATGAAATGATAACAAATCAAAATTTAATAGTGAACATTATTAGAGAAAAACCACAATTAACCCGACCTCCTTATGGTTCTATGCCTGGATTAAATGAAGCACTTCGTAATAAGGTAGCAGAGGGTGGATTTAAAGTGTGGGATTGGACAATTGACTCCCTAGATTGGAAATATAATAACGTACCCGTAGAATCGGCTTCCATGAATATTGCTAAAAATGTACTTATTAATGCAACGAAGTCCCAAGAAGTTATATTAATGCATGACATCCATCCTCAAGCTGTTGCAGCCGTACCAGCCATCATAAAAGGGTTAAAGGAAAAAGGGTATGAATTTGAGGCATATCATGAAAGCAATCACTTCCCTTTAAATTTCTGGCAGGATCCACGTATTTAAGCTTTAAGGAGATGTATAAAGTCACACCTCTATTTATAAAAAAAAGATATAGCCCCTTGTAGAACAACAAGGGGCTATTCAATGTTTTTGCTTATTCTTTAGTTTAAAGCAACACTAGCTATTTATTATTAAACTATATATTTAGCAAAGTACTTCCATAAAATTCTTTTTTATGCTATATAATATTTTTAAAGCGCTTAGAAAGGGAGAGGACCATATAAAAATTATACAAGATTTTACAGAACCCTATTTTAAAACTGTTGGAGAACAAAGTAAGGCATATCGAGTAATTGGTTGCAAAGATGGTAAAGAAAAGCATTTCCCTGTTACATTTAAAACATTAAAAAGGGCACGTATATTTAATTATAGGTATGCTTGTGATAATCCTGAATGGCTGAATAGAAATGGCGACATAAGTGAGTATAATGTTAAGAATGGGAGACCTGAATATAAAAATATTTGGCACGATAATGTTATAGAGAATGTATATAAAAAGTATATTGATTTTGATAGTTGGGAAATCTAATCATTAAAGCAGCAAACCAATCGTTCAAATAGTCTACAAATAAAACATAAAGAATAATAAGTAAATAAGCTATAAAAAGGAGATTCAATAGCATGAACATTGCATTTTTTCTTACTCCTAAAAGTGAATTGGTTTATATAAATATAAATTCAACAATACGTCAGGCTTTAGAAAAGTTGGAATACTACCGATATACAGCTATCCCCTTGGTCAATACTGAGGGAGAATATGCAGGTACACTTACAGAAGGAGATTTATTATGGAAACTCAAAAACACGTCATCTTTAAGCTTTAACAACACTCATCAAGTTGTTCTGAGGGAAGTTTCTTTACACCGTACAAATGAACCAGTTTCCATCAATGCGGAAATTGAAGACCTTTTATCAAGAGCTATGGAACAAAATTTTGTTCCTGTTATAGATGACGATGGGGTTTTTATAGGTATTGTTAAAAGAAGAGATATTATTCAATATTGCGCACAAGGTTTATTATTTAAGAACAATTCTGTATAAACATATGAACTTTAAATTATGTCAAATCTTCAATTTAAAATTCACATAAAAAGCATATGACTTTTTACTGATTAAAAAAGCTAGTAAAATACTAGCTTTTCGCACTTCTGATAATGATATGTTATGTAAACTTCACATGAATACTATATTCATAAGGTAACTAATTCCAATTGATTATATAATGAAGGGATAAGATTAGATAAAAAAGGAGTAGGGATATGATAATTGGAGAACTAAAAGAAATTGTAAGACATCCAATAAAGTCATTTCGCGGAGAAAATGTTCAACAAACTTTCATTGCATCCTATGGCTTATATGGAGATAGAAGCCATGCTTTTTTAGATGAAACAAGACCAGGAAAGTATTTAACCGCAACACAACTTCCTGAAATGATTGGTTATACGGCGAGTTTTATAGGAGAAGAAACTTTGGATACATATCCATCAATCAAAATCGTTTCTCCTGAAGGGAAAATATATAAGTGGGGAGATCAAGAGTTACTTACAGAATTGGAACAAAAATCAGATCGTAGAATTAAAGGCATACAATACTCACCCCAGCAAGTACCTCTAGGTGCAATTGAAGAAGAACATGTATTAATTGTGACTGATACGTCATTACAAGAAATAAGTGCAATGTGGGGACAAGATGTGGACCATAGGAGATTTCGTCCAAACTTGATATTCTCATTATATGAAAATATTCCTTTCGTAGAAGATACATGGTTTGGAAAATGTATACGTATAGGAGAAGCAGAATTAGAAATAGTAAGACACTGTGAACGCTGCATGATTATTACTATTGATCCTAACACATTAACATTTGAAAAAACTCTCTTAAAAACTGTTGTACAAAAAAGAAATAATCATTTTGGAGTCTATGCATCAGTTATAAAACCAGGAAAAGTGAATGTTGGGGATTCTATCATATTAGAATAACCTTCGATAACACTGATTATGCAAAAAGTAAAGCCGTCCTGATGGACGTTTTTTTTTGCTTAGCGTGAGGTTTTTCAAAAATACTGCGATACGCCTCGTTTTGGGGTATTTGGTTTTTCATAGCTTGATAGCGATGTGGTAGAACCCCACATCGCTATCAACTTAATAGAACAGATTAACTTCAAAAAGAAAAAATCAGCTTTTTTATTATAAGTTAACACAAAATTTAGTTCTGGGGGCGTTATAAAATTTTAACCTGATAGCGATGGATGACCCTTAAAAGATGAATTATTGAAATTACGTAGTATGATCTATGATAAATTTTGAGAATAAAAACCCTTTACTATTTTTCAGTTTTACTTATTGTCTAACGGTGCAGGTTAGTTGAACAAATAAAGGAGTTTTGCTTACAGTAAAGAAAGAATAAATAAAGAAAAATGTAAGGGGATGAATACAATTTCAGAACGTAGCAATCATGTTATTCAAATTAAACCTTGGGAAGATAAGGACCTTGATTTACTTTTTCGTATTAACACCCCAGTGATGATGCAGCATCTTGGAGGTCCAGAAAATGAAGAACAGATTTTGAAGCGACACAAACGGTACCTTGAACTAGATAGTAGAGGACGTATGTTTAGCATTTTATTGTTACCAGAGCAAGAATCAGTGGGTTCTGTTGGCTATTGGCAAACTACTTGGAATAATGAAAGTGTGTACGAAACTGGCTGGAGTGTTCTTCCCGCATTTCAGGGGAAAGGAATAGCGACAACTGCAGTAAAGTTGGCAATAGATGAAGCATCCGCTGAGAATAAGTATAGGTACATTCATGCTTTTCCTTCAGTTGACAATCCAGCTTCAAATGCAATTTGTCGGAAGCTTGGATTCAAATTAATCTCCGAATCCGAATTCGAATACCCTCCTGGTAGCTTTATGCGATGTAATAATTGGTGTTTAAACTTAATTGCCAGTAAATAGCCTTCTTAAACTAACGGAGGCGTTAATTTAATAGGTGTCACCACATATGTCCATCAAGTTAAGATAAATCTGTATGTGACTTTAGCCATAAAGTTGCCCCTAAAGGAAGCATAACCTTGCCGTGAATGCTGTTGGTTTGTAATAATTTTCAATCAAAAGCATGCTGCAAAAATTGATTTTTCAACAGAAGAAACCCAAACATTTTGAAAAAAGTTTGATCAAAGTGCTTGGGTTATTTGTTGCTAGTGAATAATTTTTTATAAAAAAGCTCAATCATTTTTCTACCTGTGTTTGCTCAACAATCGCGCCCTATTCTTGAATAATGAAAAAATGACTTAGTATTCAATCTTTTCGTACATCGTACGGTGTCACCATGAATGTAATTATTCTACTTTGCGGGTAATAGGTTCTCTGGTCCCCCCCATATAGAATAAATATTTTATAATTGATTTAATACTCACCTTTATGTAAGTACCTGTACTAAAAGTGCATACTTACATATTTACAGTGTTCACTTTATTATCAAGATATAAATAATACTTAAGGAGGACAACTCTTTGAAAACTCTTGTCATTGTAACACATCCCAGCATAGAAACTTCCGTCATTAATAAGCGATGGATAGAAGAACTGAAAAAATATCCGGAAAAGTATACTGTTCACGAATTGTCTAAGGTTTACCCTGATGGAAACATGGATGTGCAAAAAGAACAAAAAATGGTTGAATCACATGGTAATCTGATTTTGCAGTTCCCTATACATTGGTTTAATTGTCCGCCTCTCCTTAAAAAATGGCTTGACGATGTTTTAACTTATGGATGGGCTTATGGTTCAAATGGAGGAGATAAATTAAAGAATCGTAAAGTTGCTTTAGGTGTAACTGCAGGAATCAAAAAAGAAGATTATAGTGAACATGGAAGATATCAGTATACACTTGAACAAATATTAGTTCCATTTAAAACGACATTCCTGTATTGCAATGCAGATTATCGTTCGTACTTTGCGTTTTATGGTAAAGAAAATAAGCCGGGTGGAAACGAAGAAGAAGAAAATGAGCCTGGTACAAGCGAATTGGAAAAAAGCGCTCAAGATTATTTGAATTTTGTTGAAAACCTGTAATAGGTGGCTTTATAAAAACTATAAAAAAGAAGTATCTCCTTCTTGAGGAGATACTTCTTTTGATTTAAACAAAATAGCTAGGCTACCGCTGTACATCCTCCATAGCGGATGCTTTTTTTCTTTGTTATATAAAATTTATATAATAAATGAGAAATTAACTAAGCGGACAATTGAACACTGAACTCATCATACCTCACATATTGATTCATAACTAAAATATTTTAAACAAATGTTTGTTTAATTTTCCTATACCTAATTTCTTCATCTCATAAATAAAAAAGATAAGAAACCCCCATTTACATATATTTAGGGATTATAGTTAGTTATAACATAAAATTCATTTTCTTATAGTAAATTAATCCTGATTATAATTATATGTTCTCCTGTAAGAATGCACCATTCTTCTCTATTAACCCATGTTTACATTTTTATTAATTTATCATGATATCAACGTTGATTTAAAACGGTTTATATAAAATCAATAAATCAGATTTTCAGAGAAAGGGTGGACCTTTATTTATTAATTCACATAATTTTCAAACATTAAAACTCTGGGTGTTAATATTTTTTATATAATAGAATCAAGCCGTAATCAATATGGTTTCCCCGTTATGAATAATGAGATAATTCATGTGTCCCGTGTACTCGCTTTAAGGCAAAAAGAACTTGTAGTGATTTCTACAAGTTCTTTTTGTTTTCCTTATTGTATTAGAAAAAAGCCCTTTAAATATAGCAGAAATAATAATGAAGTGTTTATTTCTCGTTTGTTAACTAAAATTTTGTATTTTAACAGGTTTCATTAATAAAAATATTTTAGACTATAGAATGAATCATTAGACAGTTAAAAAAATAAGGAAAAAGGGAAGAACCACCAATATTCTTTCCTTTTTCCTGCAATTAGGGTCTCTATATTAATGAATATAGAAGATTATAAAATGTTGGATGTAACAGTTTACACTCAAAATTATAGCAGAAGTAACAGGTATTTTTTATGCAATATTGCATAAAAAATTATGATTTATCAAATATACATGTCTAATGAGGAACACAAAAACTCTATATAGGATGAATTTAATCCTTACAGTTTCTTTATAGTGAATTAAAAGCGGCAAAAACAAAAAGGTTAATTTTATCAATACGAGTTTTTTCTTTTACATATTAAAATGGAAGTACCCTTTCAATGTATACTGACCCCTTCACAAATCGTGAAGGGATTTTTTTATTTAATAAATGAGTTTTACAAAACATACAAAATGTTAAACTCATAAAACCCAGTGATAACGGAAAGCCATTTGGTATCACTGGGTTTTTATTTGAATATTTAACGATGTATTTTACAAATTATACGAAGATGTAAACTTAGTTTTACTTTTTATCGATGCGTCTTTTTAACATTATATATAATTGTACTAGAAACGAGTTTTTAATTTTTAATATTAAAAATGAATTCTTTTATAAACAACAACTATGAAATTAAGCTGCTCATTATATTATGAATTTATTATTTTAAATCCCACATGTCATTCGCTTTAGAAATCATTGCTTGCACTTCTTTCTGATATTTCTTTATTTGTTCAATGGCTAATTTGTCATCCGTATATATGGGATTCATATTCTCATCGACATAAATTTCAAATACTTGATCTCCTTTCTGTAGACGTACGCCATATTCATACCCACCGAATAGTAATGGCCAAATAATTAAACCGTCCAAGCTTTCAACTTTAGAAACACCTAAATTACCTGTGAATCGTAAATAATCCGGTGTTTTAACATTAAAGACGTAACCAGATTCTTCCTTGTTATAAACACCATATTTATTTTTAGGAACTGCATCAATAAATTTCTGATATTTAATTGTGACAGTTACAAACCAGATTAAATTCCACAATCCAAAGAGTATAATTAAAATAAGAACTATTTTTTTCATATTTAGCTTTTTAATATGTATATTGTTCAAATCGATTTCCCGCATAAATCCACCACCATATCCCCTTGTTTTTTTATTTCTTCATCATGTGTTACTAATAATATAGTCTTTCCCTGTTTATTAAGCGTCTTTAATATATTAAGTACTGACTGTGCATTTTTATTATCTAAGGAACCCGTTGGTTCATCAGCAAGTATAATATCACATTTTTTAAGCATTAGCCTAGCTAAAGCGACTCTCTGTTGTTCCCCTCCAGACAAAGTGTACACCTTTTTGTTTAACTTTTCCGTCAATCCGACAATACCTAAACTTTCCTCAATTGATAAATTTGTTTGACAATCTTTACGAATTAATCTCAAATTTTCTTTAACAGTTTTATTATCTACTAATGCAAAGTTTTGAAATAAAAATCCTATTTTGTGTCTAAAATAATTTAGGTGGTTTTTTTTATTCTTTATGTCTATACCATCAACTATAATTTCACCCGTATCAATTTTCTCAATAGCACCAATCATATTAAGTAAAGTTGTTTTCCCGCAACCACTTGGTCCAGAAAAGATAACAAATTTTCCATCATCGACTTTTAAGTTGAAGTCTGAAAATAATATTTTATCATCAAATATCTTAGTCAAATTCTTTATTTCTATCATATATTTCCACCTTTTAAAATTTTTTGGAGTTTCATTCTTTCTGTTTTATGAATATAGAATGACATTAAAGTAACCTCCCAAAATATGATGGTTATTCCACCAATAATAAGATAATAAACATCACTAACACCTACTAGTCTGGCAATAGTAACTGATGCCACTATACTTACTATTGAAGTTGTAATTGTCAGTAAAATAAGTTTTCTGTGTTTTTCAAATAATGTGTGCCCAAGTACTTTTTTTAATGCAAGTTCAATAGCGTTCACTTCATATTCTAATTTGATAATAGCGGTAATAATGATACATTCTAAAAATAATATTAATAAGCTAAATACAATGTTTATATATAGAACTCTTTTAGCAGTGTTCCATTTATTATTAAAATTATCTAGAACGTTCGTTTTACTAACAATTTGATTCGTTAAATAATGCTTATGGACAAATTGGCTAAACTCTTCATTTGATATTTTATACATAACATCATGCACATAATTGATCTTTTGAGAGTCATCTACTTGTTGGTTGACTAATTCATCGATTGGCATATTATTTAATATAATTACGGGGTTTTTAACCAAGTCACTTCCATAAGTATGGTTTTCGTCTATACTTATAATTTCTATATTCTTTTGATAATAAATCGTTTCATATTCGTATTTAATATTATTCCCTTCATAAAATTTTACAGCCTCATGTAGTTGTTTAGTAAGTACAGTATTCCCTTTCAATTTTTCAGGTAAGATAAAATACATGTCCTTATCTAATTTAGTTCCATTTAACTCATCTATTTCTTTTGATAGATACTTATACGAATTTTTATTTGCTAAAATCCCTTTTATTTCACCTAAATTAGAAATATTGACTAAAGATAATGCGTCAAATTTCTCAATAAACTCTCTGTAAAACGTTGCTTGTACCTTTGTACTTTCTGTTAATGTATCAGGTACAGATCCATCTCTATTTTGATAAGGTTTATATTCTAGTCTTGTGTAAGAATACTCCTTATGATTTTCAAAAAAAGGTTTTTGTTTGTATAATGTATAAGATTCAAATATTAAAGCCAAATTGCTGGATATAATAAAAATTGTGACTATGGTTGTCACTAATTTCAAACTGTAGTTGAGAGATAGTAATTTTTTAGAACTTTTACTATTAGAAAAAACTTCTTTTACATCATAAAAATACAAATTCAAATACAATAATGCATTTAATATTAATAACAGTACAAATAAAAGTACAGAAATACCAATACCAAAAAATACATAGGTATACTTTGATAAAATATATATGATTATAAAAAAATAAAAAATATAAACTAATGAATCTATTATGACATTCGTCCAATAAATTTTATGTATACTTTCCCCCATAGAAACTCTAATTAAATTTTCTTTCTTTTGTAAAATACCATCATAAAAGGTTAATAATAAAATGATACTCATAATAAGAAACCAAATCAAAAAAATAGTAGCTTTTAAATCAGTATCTTTATAACCCTCTTTAGGATGATTACCGGCATATTTATCAATTAACTCCATTTTAAACGCATTTACTTGCTTTTTATTACCAATAATATAAAAATCATTGATACGATCCATAGTATCTATATCGTTTAGTTTCTTAAAAATAAATCGACTTTCACCTAAAAATAGACTTGGGTATTTTCTTTCAAATATATTTAAATTTTCATTTATGTATCGCTCAACTCCAGGGGTTCCATAAATATCATATTGAGTATAAAAAGTACTACGGGGAGATTTAATAAAAGTAAAAGTTTCTACTTTATTATTTTGGGCAGAACGAAGTATATCGTTTATCATTTCTTTATCGGATGTATTTGGTTGTATGTACATCGTTGTATGAGCAAACTCAGTTTGAAAATCATTTAATCGAAAAGTATGACTTTCACCTATAATCAACAAACCGATAAATAAAACAAAAAAACTAATAATATACTTAATTCCCTTCAAAAATATCCCCCCGCATTTTTTTATAGCATGATAAATCATATTATTTCTATTTTCTATACTAATAGTTATAAAATCTTATAAAACTACAAATAGATGTTTATTATTTAAAATATAAATTAAAAAGTTATACTATATTGAATGAATGAACCGCTATGCGTAACCTCTATTTTAGCCCAGCTTCCATTCCCTGCATTATCAGAATAAGCACCATTACTATTACTCACTGTAGCAGAATGATCATATACACTATGTGTTGTATGAGTATAATCTTCATTAATCCATGAAGTATTATATCCATAATTCATAAGCCAATTATTCCCGCTAGTACTAAGCTCCCAATCATTTTTAAAAGTTTTTCCACTACTATTTTTAGTAACTGTATCAGCTGATACAGATGTAGCTGCCCCCAACAATCCTAAAGCCAATAATGAACAAAGTAATCCTTTTTTCATAAATTTTCCTCCCTAATTTTTTAGTTTAAGGTTCTGATAACCTATTTTCAATTGCAAGAAAAATCTGTTAATTTATATGACAGCTCCTCCCGTGGTTAGATTAACCCATCTACTTTTTAAATTACAAGTCAGCAAAAGACTAACCTTTATTCGCAAACAGGTCATACCAAGACCAAATTTAAAGTTATTTTCTTATGGCTTGTTAATTTGGTCATTTATAATAAACAACCTACTTTTTGAATAGGCGGCTTATATACGTAAACGACAATAATTAACAAATTCTTCATAATGATAAAAACACCTTCAAGGAAATTAATTTTAATATAAAAGAACTACAGTCCAATATCTTCATAACAAATATAAAAAAGTCCCAAAAAGTAAGTTTTTGGGACACTAAATTATATACAATACGTTATGTTGTAATCCAAAGGTTAGGGATATTCCAAAAATTAATTTCAGAATTGAATAAGATGAGATATTTATATACTTCAAAAGGTACACCTTTTGGGAATGCGAAAAACTATTGAAGAACACACGCCAAAAGGTGCAAAAAACACTTTTGGGACACTTCAAAACAAAAATGTACCTTTTGATGTATTTTTGCACTAGAACCACAAAAAGTTCATTTGGGGGTAATTCTGAATTCTTAAGTTGATGGATATAGATTATTAACTTAAAACATCATAATTTCAATTGTCTAAAGAAAACGGTCTTTCATTAATATAATAAATGGAAGGTTATTCGATCCCCTATATTTGGATATGCGAAATTGCATAAAAAAACATGTTTAAATAAGACGCACTTTTATATATAACTAGAGGTAGAGAAGGGAAATTATTGTTTAGGGTTAATTTAAAATTTTTAATTTAATCGATGTATGGTGGTATTCCTTTAAGAGAGAAATTAAGCAGTTAGCCTTTGCTAATCGCTCTTTTATTAGAGTTATTTAACTGTCTTTATTAAGATGAATATCCGCATAAGAATCTTTATATTTAGGAAGGAATAAAAAATGAAAAAAATCGTATCAACACTATGTATAGCTGGGGTGACTTTAACTATTTTAGGAGTATGTCCTCAAAGTAGTTATGCTCATCTCGATCAAATTGATTTAAAAGAGAATGATCCTATTACTGCAAGATGGTCTGCAGAAGCTCCGTATCATTCTGATAAAAGTACACATTTATGGATTGCAACACAAGCTATTGAAATTATGAAAACGGAATCTAATATTGAAGCAAATAAGCAGGCTGTGGATTTTTTAAATTATCCACAATATAAAGATCTATTTTCTAAAGGATTATATGATGCAGATTATAATGCGGAGTTTAACGATGGTGGAACAGGAATAGGCGGCGTTTTTAAAGGCGGATGGAAATCTCATTTTTATGATCCTGATACTAAAGAAAATTATAGAGGAGAAACAAATCCAACGGCTCTTACACAAGGTAAGAAATACTTTTATGAATCTGGAGAACATTTACGAAATAAGGACTATGAAAAAGCTTTCTATTACTTAGGAGTAGCCACGCACTACTTTACAGATGCTACTCAACCTATGCATGCAGCAAATTTTACCGCAATTGATACGAGGGCTATAAAATATCACAGCTACTTTGAAAATTATGTTACAACCATTCAAAATCAATTTGCAGTCAATACTGGAGGGAACTATAACAATTCCCTATCCACACCTGAAGAATGGATTGATTATGCAGCTCGAGTAGCTAAACCTGAAATCCAAAATATTACTAATGATAAAACATTTAAGTATTATAATAGTGGTAAGGCACAATTGTGGCAAGAAATGGTTACCCCAGCTGTGCAGCGGAGCTTAGGAGAAGCTCAGCGCAATACAGCAGGTTTCTTAAATCTTTGGTTTAAAACTTTTACTGAAAATGTGAAAGCTCCAAGTATAGAGACTGCATTAATCTATGATATAGAAGGAAACGTCATAGAAGCAGGGAAAAACTATTATATCGTACCAAGTGAATCTCCTTATCAAGGTCTAACATTTGAATGGTATATAGCAAATCGTTACGATTATGTCACACTTGCAAATAAAGAAAACAATGGTTTATCTGGTACACCTATGGAATTTGAATTCTACAAAGAAAATGATGCAAAGCTACACCACGGGGAGAGTATATATCTTCGCATGAAGCACTCAAATTACGACCAATTCCAATATTTAAATTGGTCTAATTATTCTAGTTGGATTCACCTTGCTCAAAAATCCGATAGTTTAGCTGATTTTAAAATTAAAATTAACCTGGATAATCCTACAGAATATAATATTTTTACAGATGACTATCCATTAAATTATGAAAATATAAATGCAAAGAAAAATTGGATTGTACTAGGTGAAAAAAAGCAAAAGCCTAGCTCATGGAAGTTTATCCCTGTTAGATAACCTAAAAAGAAAAACACTCGTCCTTAATCAGAACGAGTGTTTTTTATTCCGAATAAATACTTTAAATCAATAGTTATATCGAAATAAACTGGAAAAAACGCATATAAAGGTATATAGATAAAAATGAGATACTTTCTAAAAAGGATACCGAAAGGAAATTAACAAAAACAATAGATGGTATACGGTATAGACATGGCAAGAATTTAATTATGGGGAGTATCAGTTATATGAAAGGAGCTAAACAAAGTGAAAGAAATGGAAAAGTTGGTGGACCTAAAGCGTACGAAGCAATACAGATCATGATTGGTAGGGCTATGATGCGATGGGTATCAATAAAACAAGAATTTTAAGGATTAAGTGAATTGTATGAGAGGCAAAATAAAGTGCTGATGCCTATTTTAGATGAACAAAAATTAGATTCTATAAATAATATTTTGTACTGTGCGATTGCTGAAAATAAGAGAGTATGTATTTCATATCAAATACAAACCATGTTCCGAATGGGGGAATCATGATTTAATATCAGAAAAGTAACAATTTTGTTACTTTTTGTTGATATATGTCGATTTTAATGTTATATTCATAACAACAAAGAAAGAGTAAACAAAAAACCCTTATCTAGTAATGTTTCAGAATTTTTAGTTTTCTCTACCTATGTACTTCTTGTGTCGAAGAAGTTTGTGCATTTTTTTCCACTCTTTCTTTGTTCACCCTACATAAAAAACAATCTGTTTTTATACAGGTTGTTTTTTTTTTGCGTTATAACGTCCAGCAAAAACATGGAGTGGCTTTGCAATATGTTTTGTAATTAAACTTGTAGTTTACTTCAATTGCGGTTAAAAAAATGATACCTTACAAAAGGGACCAAAGGAAAATGCAGTATAATGAAAAGGCTGTTGTCCTATTAGGACAGCAGTTTTTGTCGTACTGGTACAAAAAATAATATCACTGTCTATACTGAAAGTAATGAAAAAAGTACGTCACTTTTTTCATTATTAGGATATGGTTTGTAAGGGGTTATAATTAAATGCCGAAAAAGTAACAATTATGTTACTTTTTGTTGATATATGTCTTTTTGATGCTATATTCATAATAACAAAGAAAGAGTAAACAGAAACCCTAACTAGTATGATATCAGAATTCTTAGTTCTATCTAATCGATCTACTTTTTGTGCTGTATAAGTTTGTGTCTTTTTTGCCATTCTTTCTTTGTTTTACCCTTAAATGAAAACAACCTGTTTTTATGCAGGTTGTTTTCTTTTGTAAAAATATAATTTATTTTATTATTTTAAGGTATTTGTTGTTAAGTAAGACATGTACTATGAATTATAATGTTCATCGCTTATTCATCCTATAATTATTATATAATAATTATAGAGATTTATTTTTTGAAAAGATTTTTTCTAATGATTTATATATCTAGTATGTTATCTTTTTCTTTTTTAAGGAACAAAAAGATGATGTAGCATAATGAAAAAGTTGCTGTCCTAAAGGACAACAACTTTTTTCTATACTGGTGCAAAAAAATTAATAATTTCATTGAGCAAGACGATAGTTATTTGAATTTTCTGTGTTTTAAAAACTTCGCTATGATTCTCGCGCAATAAACATACAAAATCAGTAGTGTAAATCAAGGGATTGGTTCAAACTACTGATTTTTATGATATTTCTCGGCCATTAATTGCTTGAACTGGTCGGTTATTCGTTGGGAATAATTTATGGAACACTTTAATTTGTTTTTTGGACATCTCTATTGTCTGTTTCATCACAATCCATTGGACATTTTCAGTACAAGGAGGTGTGGTCAAAGACCCCATGTAACGGAATGATGAATGATCTGAAGGAAGAATCTGTTTTATATCAATGGTATGTTGCACATCGGCCTTTATATTTTTTCTGTACGGGAGATTTTGCCACATAGCTGCAAAACCTTCGTTTTTTTGTCCTTCTTTGATCATAATACTTACTACTGCTAACTGACCTTGATCATTTTGATGGACTAGATGTAATTCCATATCTGCATGTTTTCCTTCAAATTGGTGCTCACTTGGTGTATGAAAATGGAATTGTTTTAATGTGTAATGATTTCCTCCTAGCATGAGATAATCATCAGAACTATTTGCTTTTCCCTCAATACTATGCCCATTATTATTAATAGAAAATGATATTGGTTGATAGTTTATTTGCAAAGGATTATTATCAACTGTTGATTTTATTTGTTCTGTTTTGATATCTATCGGAGATTGTTCTTGCCCATTTAAACACATTTTGTATTCTGGTTTCAATTCTCCCCAGTGCTCTGGACCAGTAGCCCCTTCATATGACCACTGCGTATTTTTCTTCGTAGATTGTTTTTGCGGAGCTTCTTGTTTTGCTGCGTTACATCCCATCAACACTACACTCATTGTTAATATAAGGGGAGTTTTATAAACAAACTTTAAGCCTTTCATACTGTTTCCTCCTTAGATGATAAAATATTGTATTTAAAGAATATTGCTTGTAACTAAAGGTTCTGTTACAAATTCACCAAAAATATTAAGAATTTAGAGAAGCATTCCTCGATTATTATGCAATTTAAGTTATTAAATAGAAAAACGGAATACGGAAACTATACAGTTAATTTATGAGAAAAGGAATAACTACGCTTCTTACCCAAGTTAGAAAATCTTTATACAAAGTCAGGTTGCAGGCGATAATTTTTAAATACTATGAGAAATGGAAGTAAGAGCATATTACATTTCTATCGTTCTATTTGTCTTCATGTAGTACTAAATAGAATAACTTCTTACCCATACCCAAAATCGATTATGTAATCTAATTATGATTCAAATTACTTAACCTGGTCATATTTAGTTGGCATTACTGTATTCATTCCGAAGCATGGATGTTTTGTCATTCTTATATTCATCATCTTCATTTCTAATTGATATTGACTTTCATTTTATATTTATTATAATTATATATAAATTATTAAAAAAAAATAAATATAGATTTATATTCTTTGATGTGATACTATGTATTTCTGGTTAAGTTGAAGAGTTTTCAACAAGAAGTTATTTTCCTAAATCTACGAAATAGAGAAATCAGTTTAATTGGATCCACCTTCCATCAACATCATGCTAAAAAACAACCCAAATATAAAAAGATTGAATTCTTAAGATGAAAATGTAAAATTTTGTTTTAAGTGTGTCATAAAATTTTTAAGTTGATGGAGAGATATAGTGACCTCTACTAGTTAGTGGCAATATTAGTTTGTGAAAAAAATGTCGAATTTGTGAGAATTTTGTGTTTTTTTGTCTTGTGATACTTTATATTTAGTGCTAAACTCATAATACAAAGAAAGAGTAGCCGAAAATATCCCCATCCGAACAGAAAAGACTGAAGATTCAGTCTAATTATTAAATGAATAATATTCGTGTTTACTACTCTTTCTTTGTTTTATTTTATATATAATATTGAACATTATGAATAGATAGCGGGGTGACTGGAATGCAATTATTCGGTAAAAGTAGAGGATAGGTATTCTGTTGTTTGTATGACATCTTAATGAATAACATACTTATTACAAATATTTGTAGAGACAATTGAGATGTTTTTTTCAATCTAGCAATGAAAAATTTGAGTCCATACAAATAAATAAACAGCTACAAATAATTATAAATCTAGTCAACAAACTGAGAATTTCATTGAAGATTCGGTATAACGAGATTTAGCCATGGAGTTTATTATTCATGCAGATTTTAATTAAGATTCTAAATGCATAAGTAGACCAAAATTGATAAACGTTTTTGGTGATCTTTTTGAAAATTATAAGACTATCTAATTAAAAATCTGAGAAATGATTTCCAAGTGACATTTGAATAAACAAAATTATTTGTGATTTATATTTTTACTAAATGAATCAAGAATTAGGTAGTGGTTTAGAACAATTACTTAAGGACAATATTTTGTTGTATATAGGAGGGAGTATAAAATAAGGATCTTATCTCAAGAGGGGTATTAATTTACGTTTGGTTTCTTTAATTACAAAATCAATTACAAAAACTACAAAAACTATCTTTGGCATTTAAAAAGCCCTATATTACGGATGGGAGCATGAAAGAATGCCTATAGGAGGGGGAAAAAGATTCTGGTGAATAATGTTATAAATCATTTAAAAACGCGATTTAAAAACTGAATATATTGATATTATGAATGTAAAAACAATAAAAAGTAATATCAATAAACTAATAGGGTTGAAATAAAAACATTATTAATCAGAAATGTATGCTCAAAATAAGACGGTAGATATGATATAAAATCTCGGGATTTTATAGGAATGATGAAAAACGTAACTTCGCCAGTTACAATTATATCGAAAATTGTTTAACTTGTAAATATTAAACTTAGTGAAAGTAATGTTACATTAAAAAAATGAAGTTTAATAGAGTACAAGAGAATTATTTATAGAAATTTGTTTTCAAGTTTTATGTGTATAACGATTAAAAGAAATGGAATACCATCAGCCTATAAAGTCATTGTCATTGCATATTCATATTAGAGCCATCTAATTATAACTGATAGGAGAATGACATGATCAAGAGAGTAACTTCGATTTTTTCGATTCTAATGCTTTTTATATTTACTATAGGTCAGAGTTTCACATCCATAATAGCAAATGCACAGGAGTTAAATACAACAGGATTTGTTGATAGTTTTACAATCGATAAGACGACGCTTAACTCCGGAGAAACGACAAGAATGGCAGTACAGTTTAGTGATAAATCTGGGAATCAAATGAAAGCTGGAGATACATTAACATTAACATTACCTTCAGAATTGAAAGGATATAGTGGAACTATTCCATTAAATAATGATGCAGGTATTAATTTTGGTACTTGTCAAATAAAGACAACTAATGTTGTATGTACATTTAGTGATACAGTTGAGAAACTTAAAAATATTAGAGGGAATTTTTATTTCCAAGTTAAAGCAATTGATGTTGCACAAGGACAAACGGTAACAACTGAAACGAATTTAGGTACACAATTAGAAAAGAAAACGGTAACGATTATCGGCCCGACTGGTGGGGGAGGTGGCGGATCTTCACCATTTTCATACAAAACGGGTAGCATTCAACCAGAAAACACAAATGAAGTACAATGGGTTTTAAATGCAAATACTTCAAAACAAAATGTAGATAGTGATATTGTTTTGGTTGATACTTTACAAGAAGGGCAAACGCTTAATCAAGATAGTCTCCGTATTGGAGGATTTGCCGCTCCAATGACACCACAAGAATTCCAAGCTCAAGGTTATGGAACGGTTACATTTATTGGTGATAATGGATTTAAAGCTATTATCAATAAAGATAAAGCCAATGGTCTTACTTTTGTTTTTCAATATAAAGCAAATATAACTGATAGTGGAAAGAAATTAGAAGCATTTTATAATAATTATACCGTAGACTACAAGGTTACAGGTGAAGAGCAAGTATCTAAATCAGATAGTGTTAGTGTTAAAAATATAGATCAGGGCGGCGGTGCGCAAGGCGACTTACCTCCTAAGGGAACGTTAAGAATTGTGAAGCACATTGCCGGTGATGAGACAAAAATTATACCAAATGTTTCATTTAACTTGTATACGGAGTCAGGTCAGCAAATTGGTAGTAAGTATACAACCGATCAACAAGGTATGGTCGAGGTTCCAAATTTAGACCCAGGTAATTACTATGTACAGGAGATTGCAGGTCCAAACTATTTGGATTTTGATCCTCAAGTAAAAGTACCTTTTACCATTGATGCAAATGCTGATAAAGGTGTAAAGCTTGCTATTCCGAATAAAGTAAAAATGACATCTGTTTCAGGAACGAAAACATGGAATGACAACAATGCAACAGATCGTCCAAGCTCAATTCAAGTAGAGTTACTGCAAAATGGAAATTCAATCAAAACACAAGAAGTAACAGCAGTGAATAGCTGGAACTATACGTTTGCAGATTTACCTGCATATGATAATGATGGTAATGCTTATACGTATACAATAAAAGAACAACCAGTAGCGGGATACAAATCGGAAGTAAATGGCTATAACATTACGAATACAAAAGATGCAAAAACATCTGTTTCAGGAACGAAAACATGGAAAGACGGAAATGCAACAGATCGTCCAAGCTCAATCCAAGTAGACTTATTGCAAAATGGGAACGTAATCCAAACAAAAGGAGTAACAGCAGCAAATAGTTGGAATTATACATTTGCAGACTTAGCACAATACGATATGAACGGTGTTGCTTATACGTATACAGTAAAAGAGCAACTGGTAGCGGGATACAAATCAGAAGTAAATGGCTACAACATCACAAATACAAAAGTAGCGAAAATGACAGTAGAAGGAACGAAGAAGTGGAAAGACGGAAATGCAACAGATCGTCCAAGCTCAATCCAAGTAGATTTACTACAAAATGGAAATGTAATCCAAACACAAGAAGTAACAGCGGCAAATGATTGGAAATATACATTTACAAATGTAGAATCATATGATGTGAATGGTAGTGCCTATACGTATACAGTAAAAGAACGACCAGTAGTGGGATACAAATCAGAAATAAACGGTTATGACATTACAAATACAAAAGTAGGCCAAACAACGGTAGAAGGAACAAAAACGTGGAAGGACGGAAACGCAACAAATCGTCCGACAACAATCAAGGTAGACTTAATACAAAATGGTCAAGTAGTTGCGACGCAAGAAGTAAGTGAAGCAACAGGCTGGAAATATGGATTCAAAGACTTAGCAGCATATGATGCCGAAGGAAATGCATATAAGTATGAAGTAAAAGAACAACCGGTGGATGGATATAAAACAGAAGTAAACGGTTATGACATTACAAATACAAAAGATGCAAAAACATCTGTTTCAGGAACGAAAACATGGAATGACAACAATGCAACAGATCGTCCGAGCTCAATCCAAGTAGATTTACTGCAAAATGGAAACGTAATTCAAACACAAGAAGTAACAGCAGCGAACGGTTGGAATTATACATTTGTAGACCTAGCGCAATATGATGCAAATGGTGTTGCTTATACGTATACAGTAAAAGAAAAACCGGTAGCGGGATACAAATCAGAATTAAATGGCTACAACATTACAAATACAAAAGTAGCGAAAATGACAGTAGAAGGAACAAAAACGTGGAAAGACGGAAATGCATCAGATCGTCCGACAATGATCAAAGTAGACTTACTACAAAATGGAAATGTGATCAAAACACAAGACGTACTAGCAGTAATAGGTTGGAAATATATATTTGCAGATTTAGAAGCATACGATGCGAATGGAGTAGCTTATCAATATGAAGTGAAAGAACACCTAGTAGCGGGATACAAATCAGAGATAAGCGGTTATGATATTACGAATACAAAAGTAGGCCAAACAACGGTAGAAGGAACAAAGACATGGAAAGACGGAAATGCGACAAACCGTCCGACAACCATTAAAGTAGACCTACTACAAAATGGTAAAGTAATTGATACAAAAGAAGTGAGCGCAGCGGGCGAATGGAAATATGCGTTTACAGACTTAGCGGCATATGATGCCGAAGGAAATGCGTACAAGTATGAAGTAAAAGAACAACCAGTAGATGGATATAAAACAGAAGTAAACGGTTTTGACATTACGAATACAAAAGTGGCGCAAACAACAGTAGAAGGAACGAAAACGTGGAAAGACGGAAACGCGACAAACCGTCCAACAACGATCAAAGTAGACTTACTACAAAACGGTAAAGTAGTAGATACAAAAGAAGTAACAGCGGCAACAGAATGGAAGTATACGTTTGAAAAGCTACAAGCATATGACGCGAATGGAGTAGCGTACAAGTATGAAGTAAAAGAACAACCGGTGGATGGATATAAATCAGAAGTAAACGGTTATGACATTACAAATACAAAAGTGGCACAAACAATAGTAGAAGGAACGAAGACGTGGAAGGACGGAAACGCAACAAATCGTCCAGAAATAATCAAAGTGGACTTACTACAAAGTGGCAAAGTGATTGATACAAAAGAAGTGAGCGCAGCGGGCGAATGGAAATATGCGTTTACAGACTTAGCGGCATATGATGCCGAAGGAAATGCGTACAAGTATGAAGTGAAAGAACAACCGGTGGATGGATATAAATCAGAAGTAAACGGTTATGACATTACAAATACAAAAGTGGCACAAACAATAGTAGAAGGAACGAAGACGTGGAAGGACGGAAACGCAACAAATCGTCCAGAAATAATCAAAGTGGACTTACTACAAAGTGGCAAAGTGATTGATACAAAAGAAGTGAGCGCAGCGGGCGAATGGAAATATGCGTTTACAGACTTAGCGGCATATGATGCCGAAGGAAATGCGTACAAGTATGAAGTGAAAGAACAACCAGTAGATGGATATAAATCTGAGGTTCATGGTTATGACATTACAAATACAAAAGTAGCGCAAACAACAGTAGAAGGAACGAAGACGTGGAAAGATGGAAATGCGACAAGCCGTCCGACAGCGGTCAAAGTAGACTTACTACAAAGTGGCAAAGTGATTGATACAAAAGAAGTGAGCGCAGCGGGCGAATGGAAATATGCGTTTACAGACTTAGCGGCATATGATGCCGAAGGAAATGCATATAAGTATGAAGTAAAAGAACAACCGGTGGATGGATATAAATCAGAAGTAAACGGTTATGACATTACAAATACAAAAGTGGCACAAACAACAGTAGAAGGAACGAAGACGTGGAAGGACGGAAACGCAACAAATCGTCCAGAAATGATCAAAGTAGACTTACTACAAAACGGTAAAGTAGTAGATACAAAAGAAGTAACAGCGGCAACAGAATGGAAGTATACGTTTGAAAAGCTACAAGCATACGATACGAATGGAGTAGCGTACAAGTATGAAGTAAAAGAACAGCCGGTATCCGGATATAAACCAGAGGTAAAAGGTTATGACATTACGAATACAAAAGTAGCGAAATTAACAGTAGAAGGAACAAAAACGTGGAACGATAACAACGCAACAGATCGTCCAAGCTCGATTAAAGTAGACTTACTACAAAACGGTAAAGTAGTAGATACGAAAGAAGCAACAGCGGCAACAAACTGGAAATATGCATTTGCGGATGTAGAAGCATATGACGCAAATGGAGTAGCATACAAGTATGAAGTGAAGGAACAGCCAGTAGCGGGATACCAATCTGACGTACACGGTTATGACATCACAAATACAAAAGTAGGCAAAACAAAGGTAGAAGGATCGAAGACATGGAAAGACGGAAATACGAAAGATCGTCCGGAAATGATCAAAGTAGATCTACTACAAAATGGCAAAGTAATCGCAACACAAGAGGTAAGTAAAGCAAGTGAATGGAAGTATGTGTTTACAGATTTAGCGGCATATGATGCCGAAGGAAATGCATACAAGTATGAAGTAAAAGAACAACCAGTAGATGGATATAAATCAGAGGTACATGGTTATGACATTACGAATACAAAAGTAGGTGAAACAAAAGTAGAAGGAACGAAGACATGGAAGGATGGAAATGTAAAAGACCGTCCGGAAATGATCAAGATTGATCTACTACAAAATGGCAAAGTGATCGCAACAAAAGAAGTGAGCGCAGCAGGTGAATGGAAATATGCGTTTACAGATTTAGCAGCATACGATGAAAATGGAGTAGCGTACAAGTATGAAGTAAAAGAACAACCAGTGGATGGATATAAATCAGAGGTAAAAGGTTATGACATTACGAACACAAGAGTAGGCGAAACAAAAGTAGAAGGATCGAAGACATGGAAGGATGACAATGCGAAAGACCGTCCGAAAATGATCAAGGTAGATCTACTACAAAATGGCAAAGTGATCGCAACAAAAGAAGTGAGCGCAGCAGATGAATGGAAATATGCGTTTACAGACTTAGCAGCATATGATGCCGAAGGAAATGCATATAAGTATGAAGTGAAAGAACAACCAGTGAATGGATATAAATCAGAGGTACATGGTTATGACATCACGAATACAAAAGATCCAAAAGATCCAAGTACGGATCCAAAAGATCCAAGTACGGATCCAAAAGATCCAAGTGTAGATTCAAAAAATCCACCTACTCAAGAAAATGCTAAGACATCAGTATGGCTTCCTAAAACAGGTGGAACATCAATGGATATGATTTCATATATTGCTGGAATGTTGTTATTGGCTTTAGGTGGATTCGTATTTGTTCGTCAACGAATGAGATAAAAAGACTTGTTATGTTGGTTTGAATTATAGCTTGATCAAAGTATTGCTGTAAATATTGATTTTATAAATAGAGGAGACCCACACATTTTGAAAAAAGTTTGATCAAAATGTGTGGGTCTTAATTTTAGATTTCTTAAGTTTTTATAATCAATTGTGTTTTTGTGTTTACTTTCATTTAATCCACCCTCAGAGAGTAGATATAGGTAAATCTATATTGACTGTTGTTCCTTTTCCTACTTCACTTTCAATAAATATCTTTCCTTGGTGCTTCTCAATAATTTTATAACAGATCATTAATCCTAAACCGATACCATTTTCTTTGAGACTATAGAATGGTTCTCCTAGGTAAGGTATACGTTCCTGTTCAATTCCACACCCATAATCAGTAAATCGAATGTTTACTTGATTTTGATCAGGTGCATATTCGATTTGAATCAAGATTTCCCCTCCCATTGAAGTTGCCTCAATAGCATTTTTTAAGATATTTATAAAAGCTTGCTTTAATTGATTACATTCACAAAGTATGAATGAAGTATCAGATGTAAACTGAGTTTTAATTTGTATGCAATTCATTGTCGCTTGAGGTTCAAGTAACATTACAACTTGCTTCATTAATATATTCAGGTCATTAGTTTTAATTTCTAATGCCTCAGGTTTTGCTAATGTCATAAATTCGTTAGTAATACTATCTATACGTTCAATCTCTGATAACACTATATCTATGTAATGCTCGGTATTCTTATTTCCCAGTGATTGCAATAACTGTATGAATCCTTTCATTGCTGTTAAAGGATTTTTAATTTCATGAGCAATTGCAGTGGATAATTGACCTACTACAGCAAGTTTCTCCGATTTTCGTAATAATTCCTCTGTTTTTAGCCGTTCAGTGATGTCTCGAGAGATGCTTAAGAAAACTTTTTTGCCATTCAAGTTAAACACACGAACAGAAAATTCAATTGTCAGGTTTTTTCCTCTAGGAAAAACAAATTCATCTTGTAATGTAAAAGATGTTTGCCCTTCTCTAATTTTTTCTATGATTCTTTGGACCATTGGAGAATCTGGCGGAACGTTACTAGGGAATGACATCGAAAGAAGTTCTTCTCTACTATATCCAAATCTTTTACACGCAACAGGATTTACTTCGATAAAGCGAGTTGGTAATTCATTATCATTCAGTTCCACTACATATACTGCATCAGTTGCTTGTTCGATGAGTGCACGGTATTTCATTTCACTGTCACTTAATTGCTGGTGTAATTGATGCAGTTTTCTTTCTGCTTGTTTCCTTTCAGAAATGTCTCTACAAATTCCTGATAAAGCAATTACATTACCTCTAAAATCTAAAATAGGCGAAATTGTCAGGCTTACATCAATTAGAGTTTTATCTTTTCTTTGTCTAACAGTTTCAAAACGGGTAAGAATTGGGTCATTCATATTGGTATTTTTAATGTGGTTTATATATTCTAAAGTTTGATCTATTAAAAACTCAGGTACGCAAGGTAATTTTTTTCCTACAGATTCTTTTTCTGACCAACCAAATATTCTCTCATAAGCTTTATTCGCTTGTAACAAATGTCCATCTAAATCAAATATAGTGATAGCATCTACATTATGGTTAATAAATGATTCTAGTCGCTCTTTTGTAACCTTCAGTTCATTTTCCGCATGTATTCTTTTCGTTATATCAACAGTAGAACCAACTACCTCAACCACTGTGTCCCCTCTTTTAACAGGTCTAAGAGAGAAAAGTATCGTAGTCTCATCATTTGGCCATGGTAGTTCAAAAGTTACTTCTTCACCATCCCATGCCTGTTGATAATATTTTAATAGTCGAGGAATTAAATGAAATGGAATAATTGAAGCATCTATATTAGATAAACAGTTACCTACGACTTGTTGAGAGTGAAACCCGTATTGATAAAATAATTGTCCATCACATAGAGTATGGACAAAATTCCCCCCTACTTTTTTGAATTTAAAAATACCTCCTTGCAATTGGTGTACGGTATCCTTTAATTCTCGCTTTGATTCTAATAATGTTTCATTCGCTTTGGCTAAATTTTGTGTTAAAACATATAACTTTTGATACGACTCCATAAGAAAAATACCAATTAAGAGTCCGCATGATATAAAAAATGTACCTTGGATGTTAAGAAGTATAAGTGGTATAGAAGGAAAAAAGAATCCAAATACAACATGAATTATAACTAGATAAGCAGATAGATAAAGAAAAACGCTTTTAAAAGGATGGATATTTTTGAGATATGTTTTAAATATAGTATATATAATGGCTATTCCTAAAGATGCTATTAAAGCTGGTCCCCAATCACCACCAAGGTAGAAAATACGCATAAATAAAATAAACATTAACGTAATCCAACCAGCTGTACGACCAAAATAAATAAACGAAATAATTAGTGGAACGACTCGCAGGTCGTAAAACAATCCCATGTGCTTAAAATTAAAAATCATTAAAATGGCAGCTATGATACCTGCATAAATGCCACAAAATAAACGAAATGATTTAGAATCTACTTTACTTATAAATACTTGAATAAAAATAGATGTACTAACTAAGAATGCAAAAATAGATAGATTAATGATGAATCCTGTAAAAAGCATGCCATATTCCCCCTTAGTAAATATATCGAAAAAAAGCAAGAAAATTCTATGAATTATACGGTGATTAGACTTGTTATTTGGAAAAGGGAAATGAGTATTGATAAAAATTCAGTTCTTTTTTATCTTTCTCCAACAATAGATCCTTCACTAAAATATTAAATGTAAGAAACATTAATTTTAGATAGGAAATGAATGCTGGTAAGGATATATAATGAGGGCATCATACAAGAAAGCAATGTACAACCCATGTTAGTAAATAAAGTGTATAAGTTTTGTATCTATTTAAATAGGTGATAAGAAATAGTAATTGCTTAAAAGATGGGGGACAGTCGTCTCCTGGCTGTAGGAACTACGGGAATAGCCTAATGAACTAGAAACCAATAAGTTTTCAGTACCTAACAATCTCCCACTTCAAACATCGAACTAGAATGTTAAGTGGTGATTAGTCCGAAATATTTTCTGTATTAATAAAAATAATAAACTAAGTATAAAAAAAAGAAAACAACTTGGATAGGAACAAATTGTTTTCTTATGAAGGGTACAACAAAGAAAGAGTAGGGAAGGAATACACAAACATGCCAATCTAACGGAGTGGAGTAAAATAGGCAAAGACTGAAAAATCAGAAAATTTATAAAGCGAAGTTTCCTATTTAATCTCTTTCTTTGTAAGTATAAGTTTAACATCAATAACAAGATAAAACAACAAAAAAATACAAAATTCTGATAAATTCGACATTTAATCAACTGCTAAATAAATCTTTTACGTTAATATTTGAAAAGTTTCTTATTAAAATGTTTTGAATGGATTTTGCAACATTTACGAAAGTGTTTTGGAAGATATTTAAATTAAAAGGAAACTCAAATTATGAAGGACTTGGAATATCACCAGAGGGAGCAGAAGCAACCCACTTTAAGTGATTTGAATCCCATTATAGGGCGTACGCTTTACTTAATAAAACAATAGTTTTATTTATTTTTGTTACCTAAGTTGCATACTGACAGGTATGCTTTTTTCTTTTTTCAACTGTTCAATTGCTATAGGATAAGCTAGATTCTTATCGACTGTTATCATGTGAGATTTAGAAATGTACGAAAAATTACTTGTTTATATCTTGATTTACTAAGATAAAAATCAATTGTATTTTTTCTAAATCAGCAACAAAATACAGGTACATCCATTGATTTTTTAATTTGATATATGTTTCATTGACTCTCTAGGGGGCATTTAGTTGTTTTAGATCATGTCGGATTTTTTTGTCCAAGACTGATGAATCCAACGCATAATTGTTATAGGAGTAATGGAAAAGTTCCGTCACTTTAACGTTTCCAACAAGTTATGGAAACTTAATATTGATGTACCGGTAGTGCATAATAGTTATTTGGAAACTTATTACTTATGACTATATACAATAGTTAATATACCTCTATATGGATATGTAATTTTGCATATCCATATAAAGGGAGAAACAAGTGAAGAGTGTTGAAGAATTATACTATAATAATTTTTTAGAAATGAAAATTCACCTAGTTAAATTAAATTAGGTACCTTTTTATCAGTATTATTAAATTATAATTATTTTAATTATAGAAGTGAAGTTGCATAGCAATTTTAGAAGTATAGTATTTTAATTTGTACACATATTAAATAATTAAGATAATAAAGCAGAAAAGGACAAAATTATACAAAAATCTACAAAATTTTACTATATACGCACTGAAAATTTGATGTTTTAATAAGGGCACAAGATGTTAGTTACATTTTAAGACATATAAAATCAGGATTATTTTCGTATATGCCTTTTATGTAATGACTTAGGGATTAAGTTTATAGTAGGGCATTATGTACAAATGTTTACAATCTATATTTATATTCCTAAAAAATCATCTTTAAAATAATCTATATAGATTAATAGTTATAATGTTGGATTTCAAGTTAATTAAAATTTAGTCCAATTATTTTATCAAAAGACACCAATAAATGGGAGGGATCACCATGAAAAAAGCGTTAGTCGCAGGGTTATTAGTTACAGCAGTATCTACAAGTTGCTTCTCACCTGTAAATACTTTTGCAGAAAGTAATACAACTTATTTACAACCAAGTAGTATACTTGGACCCGCTATGGATAGGTTATCAAATTCGATTACGAATTTAGGATCACAGACGCCATTAATTCAAGGATATGGGCTAATCATATTACAGCAACCAGATCTTGATGTAAGTACTATATATGGAATAACTACTGATCAAGGCACTGTAAGAAACCATGTTCGAGACTGCCTGGATATAAATAACCACAAATTATCCGTTGTAAATCAAGACATACAGAGTTTCGGAATAAGGTTTACAAATTATTACAATAAATTAGTTGAACTAGCTGGAAAAATGAATGAAGATCCGGAAGCAAAAGCATTATTTGTACGTATTTTTAACTTACTTCAAGGTGACGTGCAAAAAATTCAGTATAATATGAAAATAACTTCAGAAGACTTAAACAATTCTAAAAACGAATTGGCTGAAGATAGTAATAATTTTTCTAGTAAAGTTAGCAGAGCGTTTGAATCTTATAAGGGTTCAGACGGAGACATTGAAAAATTAAGAACGGAAATGGGACAACTTAATGCAGGCATTCAAGAAGATTTTGAAAAACTTCTAGCTCTACCAAAAGAAAATCTAGACGGTTCTTTAAATATTACAAAGTCGGTTATTAATATTTTGAAAGACGGAGTTAAGGATAAAACTGTAGACGTGTCTAATTTGGAAGCGATTTATAACCAATATGGACAACTCAAAAATGATAAAGTAACAGAACTGAATAAAGCTATTGCTCAAAAGCAACAGAAACTAATTCAATTGGTACAAAATTTATCGAATATTGAAGTGCAAGCAACTCAAATGACACTTATTGAGCAGCAATTAAATAACTTTACAAGAACAGTTAAAAAGCAAACTCAGAGTTTTGACAATCTAGTAAGTAGTTGGGGCACCTTTAATAACATAATGATTGAAACGGGGACAAGTCTTAATACTGATGTGAAAATAGATTCTAATTCATTACAAGCACGATTAAAAGAGCTTAAACAGTTTACGGATGAATTGAAAAAACAAACAACGGAATATCAAGAGAGTGTTACAAAAATAAAAGTAACAGGATGAAATTTGTAGAATTCAGAACAATAATTCTTAATAATGTAAGGAGAGAAAAATGTGATGAAAAAACCTTATAAAGTAATGGCTTTATCTACATTAATAGCAACAATCGTAGCGGGTGGCATTATGCCATCATATGCCTCGGCAGAGGCACCTGCACCTATTTATGCAAATCAAGACCTTAAATACCCTAGTTATTACCTTGGACCAACAGGGCTTGATAATGCGATGAAGGACACTAAATCCAATATGTTGGTAATGGACCTGTATGCTTTAACTATTCTTAAACAAGCAGATATTAATTTGGATGGTTTACCTTCAGTTGGCGATAATTTAAAAACAGCCATTAAAGCCAACCAAAATCTTACTAGAGAAAATGCAACATACTGGTTAAATAATTTGAAATCAGGGATAGTTACGACGAATCAAAATATTATCAGTTATGATACAAAATTCCAAAATTATTCTCGTTATTTATTACAATATAAAAATGATCCAGTCAAACTAACAGCTTTGCTTACAAAGTTGAATGGTGAAATTTCACAGAATAAAGATCAAGTGACCAAATTAGTGGAGGATTTAAAAAGCTTTCGAGGCAAATTAGAAAAAGATACACAAAATTTAAAAGGGAATGCTGAAGAAATCGTAAATATTTTAACTGGTCAAGAAGCTGGAATTCCACTGTTTCAGAAACAAATCGAAACAAATAAAGCATTAATCGATGAGAATAACAAAATTTATATTGCATCGTCGGTTGCAACTGCTGCTGGTGCATATTTAGTTCTTTCACCTTTTGCTCCCTTAGGTGCACCTATATTAGGAGGCGGGATATACGGAGTAGTTTCATCGCAGCAGCAGATAATCAAGGCACAAGAAGAAATTATAACGCTAACACAAAATATTTCAATGGCGCAACTACAGTCAGCTAGGTTAACGATAGTGCAAAGTGATATTAAAAATTTAACAGATACAATTGATAAAGCTATTGTTTCTCTTGAAAATATAAAGACTGCGTGGGATGGAATGGGAACAAAATATGACGCATTGATTAAGAGTGCTAAAGCTGTTGACCCAGAATTCCTTGCTATGGATATAACAGCAGATCTGGATACAGCGAAGGATCATTGGGAGCAGATTAGAAAGTATGCTGAAAATATTCAAAGTAGTGAGATTTCGTTCTTGAACAAATAATATTACATCAAGAAATTGCCGAAGTAATGAAAAATATAATATACTGATTTTCCCTTTTGAAGAACACATAATGTGAGTCTCCTGTTCAAGTTTGAGCAGGAGACTTCCTATATAGTTATGAAACTTAATAAAGATTATAGAATAAGAAAGTAAGAGAATCTCTATTTTAATATGTTGTTTTATTTGCAATAATCGTAATTCATTTGAAGTAAAGAATAGAAGCTTATGAATTTAATAAAATATGTGATACATGTGAAAAAGTAGGTGAAAAAGATGAATAAGAATTTATATAAGAAAATTATTTTGTCAACAATCATTACGGGAATGGCAGTGAGTAATGTAATTCCACTTCATACTTTGGCAGCAGAACAAACTGTGTCCCAACAGCAAGAAAGTTTGAAGAACTATTCCCTTGGTCCTGGTGAATTTAAAGAAGTAATGGGAAAAATGGTGGCAAATATCCTTACAATGGATTCATATGCCAATACAATCAGTAATCAACAGCTGACAGATTTAAGTAAAATAAGTTCTATAAATGGTGATTTACAAGCAAACATGATTAAGCATCAACGGGATGCAATAGAGAATGCCGACTTTTGGTTCATGTATTTTAAAACTCGTATTATGTACACGCATCAGAATATTGTAAGTTATAATGATACGTTTCAAGCAAGTTATAAGCTTTTACTAACTGCTATAGAGCAAAAAGATACAGAGAAATTAAAATATGAACTAGAAAATTTGTACAATAGTATTTTGTACAATAGTCAAAAATTAGATGTACTGTTAGAAAAATTGAAAAATTTTCAAGGTGAAATAGCAGAAAATACAAGAAATTTCAAAGAAGATTTCAATCAATTGGAGAATATTCTAGAAAGTACGAACGCTGGTATTCCGCTTCTACAACAACGAATTGAGAATTGTAATAATACAATTAAAGAAAACTATGATAAACGTGGTGGCTATATAGCTTTATCTGTATTTATGCCTCCGATTGGTATACCATTGATTGTCACTGCTGACAAGAATATCGCATCTGCACAACAAGAAATAGAACAATTAAAGTCCAGAATTTCTGGAGCAGAGGCAGAAGTAGTTATTTTGACTGATGCCAAAAATAAAACGGAACATATGGCTGCAACAGTTGGTACAGCTGTTACTGCTCTTGAAAATATAAAGACTCAGTGGGGGACAGTGGAGAAAAAATATAAATCATTGATTGACAGTGTTGACAACATTAGTCTAGACCTGTTTGATGAGATTATAAGAGCAGATCTGGATACAGCGAAGGATAATTGGCAAGACCTTAAAAATTATGCGGATAAATTATATGAAGGTGCTAAGATTGTACAAGGAAACAGATTATAAAAGTAGACCCACCAGAAGAGCGAATTAAACAAATGGCACCGGATTGCTCCTGAATGTTACATAATACACTCAAAAAAAGTCTCTTGGGAAATAATGTATCACTATGACCTAGTTTTACACGTATCTCGACTGAACCCCAGTATTCCCCCTTGCTATATTTAAAAGAAAGAAATGTGAGGAGAGAAGGCCATACGGAAAATTCTTTTAGGAAATTTATTAGTATTTGCAATACTAATGAGTATGTCTTTTGAACATAACGAAGTCGTAACGAATTCTAAAGAAGAAACTGAAGAGGTGGATTTAATCTTTCCATATGAGTATTAAAAAAGAAACAATCACTAATGATAAACATAATGTTTCAATAAGTAATGTCTTTTTCAAAATACATCTTCCCCAAAATATATTGTTTATTTAATTATAGAAATTATGGGTTATTTTTTCTTAGTGTTATTCAGATTCGAAAAAGGCGAAACGTCAAGTAACTCCCCAATATACAATAAAGGTTTTTGTATATAGCTTGTTTTCTTCTAACCTTACAGAACTGTCATCTTTATGTAAGGTTAGAAGATAGTTTGTTTAACATTTTAAATGTAATAATAAAATTATAAGAAATGAAAATGAATTTTTAGAAATTATAGGAGTGTGTTAATAATGATCGTAACAACAACTAATACTATTCAGGGTAAAGAAATTATTGAGTATGTAGACATCGTAAACGGTGAAGCAATTATGGGTGCAAATATCGTACGCGATATCTTCGCTTCTGTTCGTGACGTTGTCGGTGGCCGTTCTGGTGCATATGAAAGTAAATTAAAAGAAGCTCGTGACATTGCGATGGAAGAAATGAAACAACTTGCGACGCAAAAAGGAGCAAATGCAATCGTTGGTATCGATGTAGACTACGAAGTGGTTCGTGACGGAATGTTAATGGTTGCGGTAAGCGGTACAGCTGTACGTGTGTAAATATATAAAAAAATAGTACCTCATTGGGGAATTGCACCTTCAATTGTTAGACATAACTAACAATTGGAGGTGCAGTTTTTTATGGCCAAATATTCTTTGAAAACGAAATTAGATGCATAGATAGCACTCGTTATTAATAATTTCCCTAATAACCATTTCGTTTTAATGTAAGATAAATAGTGGTTTCGACTATTAGAAAAAGTTTAAAAGTTAATTACTTCTCATGAAGAAAAAGCCTTAAGAAAAATTTGTAGCGATAAATTTTTAGAGGAAGCATCCATAGCGGCTTCTTTTTTCTTTGTTATATAAAATTTATATAATAAATAAGGAAATTAACAATCGGACAATTGAACAAGGAACTCATCATTCATAACTAAAATATTTTAAACAAACGTTTGTTTAATTCTCCTACACCAAATTTCTTCATCACATAAATAAAAAAATAAGAATACCCCATTTACATATATTCAAGAATTATAGTTAGTTATAACGTAAAACTCATTTTCTTATAGTGAATTAATCCTGCATATTATTATATGTATTTCTGTAAGAATGGGAGTTTTTTACTCAAGATTAAATGGGTATAGTTCTTTAAATCTATAAAAATTTAGTTTAGACTTTCTTGTCCCAACCAATATCTAAAAGTGAAAGTTTAGACTTTCTTGTCTAAATGGTTTGGAGTTTCATGTACTTGTACAACCGCATTTTGTTGATAAGACCCCAATTAGTTTCACTCAAACTACCCCCCATAAAAGCAACATAATATATACATAAAATAAAAAAAGATTTATGAAAGACTTTTGTAACATTTGGGAAAGAGAAATGAAAGATTTATAAACTAAGATGAACTTACTGATATTGACGTTATATCAGTCGTTAATAAAAAGTACAAGTAGTGAGTGAGGAACAGCATTGTATTTCAGCAATCTAAACTACATTCTACTAAGAGAGGAAAACAAAAATGAAAAAAAACTTTAACACAATTAGAATGGGAAAGAAATTAATTCCTGCCACAGCGGCATTAGGTATTCTTTTTTCTGTAGCTCCTGTTGCAGAGAACAAAGCTAGCGCAGGTTTAGCCACGGTGTTGGATGTGACTATTACTTCATTAGGTATTGTAGCTGATATTTATGAAAAGCTTGGGATATCTGTAGGGGAGCCTGACTTATCTAATTACACTGGCCCCTATGCAGAGAATGTGTCTTACAGAGCTCCTAACTTTAAATCTGGGGAATTTAATATTTCTATGCATCATACGAAAGGAGATTCCAATTTCACTAGAACGATTAAAGTACTTTATCCAGATGGAAAAAGTGAGATGAAACACTTAAAATCGGGACAACAGCTTAAGATTACAGAACCCGGTACAATTGTAGATTTGAAACCCCTTGCAGAATCTGTATCAGAGCACGATCTTCTTTACATTACAAAAGCGCAATTGGATGAAGGAAAAACCGGAGTTGCGCTTAATCAAGGTATCACCATATACGTAGAAAAAACATCCGGTGAAAATAAAGTACTTGTTGACGAATTTTATAAGAAGAAATTTGGAGCAGATTCTCTTGACGGTTTTAAAGGGTTAGGGGTGGACCGCTTTTCTTATTTAACAGATGAACAAAAGAAGGTAGCAACATTGACTTCACATCCAGTAGGTAGAGAAGTTCTTTCTAATTATGTTACGAATAACCCTACAGCTCAAGCAGATTTTAATAACCGGTCAAGTAATGTATTCGCAGAGATCACCAATACCCTAGAGACACCTATTAAAGCAGCATATGGCTCACTAAATCACGGTGAATCCTATCAAATTATCCCCTATAAAAAAGGAAGCAATAAAGTATTGGTAAAAGCAGGTTCAAAATATCTTTCAGGGAAAGAAGGAAATGTTCTTCAATATTCCGATTCGATTGGTGACGATGAATTGTTTGAACTTGTCTCAGCCCCCGCTTTTCTTAATAAATGGCAGTTTGATTTGGTAAACAAGAATGGAGTACGTCTGACTAGTAATCCATACATTCAAGGCTTCCTGAAGGAAAACGATGGTGCTAATTCTTTCAGATCTGGAATTAGTTTCACTGCAAAAACGAATGATGAAGTTCACAACTGGTTAATAGACTGGTACCCTGGTAAAGAACATGATAGACAGAAGTATGATGGAAGAGTAGAGTTCAAAGCTAATGATAAAAGTGATGGCTCTATATGGACTGCATACGATGCTTCTGGAAAATTAATAACGAATAGTTGGATAGAACGAGATGGAGCATATCATTATGCAGATGCTTCAGGAGTTCTTTTGAAGGGTTGGCAGGAAATTAAAGGTAATACGTATTATTTTGCTCCGCATTCTAATTCCCTGGTAGTGTCGTCAAACTCATCTGATGCACAGATTGAGGGTAAGGTCTATCATTTCAAGGATTCTGGTGTTCTGCAGCGATCAGCCTGGAAAGATGAGCAATATTCTGATGCTTCTGGAGCGTTTGTTAAAGAGGGTCTGAAAGAAACAGAAGGTAAAATTTACTATTTTAAAGATTTCGCGGTTACAAAGAATGAAATGCGTCTAGAAGACCAACATGTCATTCTTCACTTTTCCAACAAAGGCGTGCTTGAGAGGGCTTCAGATCTGAATGGGAAAGCATTAGCTAGTACTACTACTGTTACTCTTAACGGGAAACACGTAGTCTTTGAGAAAGACGGTTCTGTTAGAAAGCCAGGACTCACTGGAAAGAGATCTTTCCCCCAATCAGATGGAACTGAAAAGGTCACAATGCACTATTATAGCTTAGAGGATGGAGCTTCCCATTCGGGTTGGAAGATAATTGATGGAAAGAATTATCATTTTAAAGATGGTCAGCACTATACTTTCGATGGTCATGAAACCATTGACGGAAAAAGATATTATTTTAATAATGACGGACAAGCTATGCTGACAGGGTTTAAAAAAGATAACGGTAAGATATACCACTTTGATGATAAAGGCGAAATGCAAAAAGGGTGGCAAGAAATCGATGGTAAATGGTATTACTTCGATGATTCTGGAGCAGCTAAGATAGGATGGTTCTCTGTTGGTGGTGGATACCATTTCCCTTATTACGGGTACTTTACTTATTATGCCAAAGAAGATGGTTCAATTTATCAAAACACCACTGTTGAACTTGATAATGGGAAAGGCGTTTGGAAGACTTATAAATTTGACAGTCATGGACACAAAGGTTATTAATAATCCAAAAAGAGTCTGTTTTTTATAAATATGACTCTCTAAATGAGATCCCTCAACCTAACTGGATCATATAACTCTGAAAAACTAAAGACAAGTCTTCCAATCAGTGAATGAGAAAATGGGTTAAAGAGTGGGCGTTGATATTCCTTTAAGAATTTAATCATGTGAAGAAGTACATTTCTAGTGTCCATGAAACAACAAGTCAAGAATGGCGGTAGGACCTTCGTCTTTGCTAGTAATGGATATTACAAGGTAAAAAGTTAGTTAATAATGGGCTAATATTGTTGCAAATAATGGTAGCACCCCAGTTGTAGCTTCTAGTGAGTTTATTTTAAAAACCTGAGAATACAACCTCACAGGTGATAACCACAAATGGGAGTTAGAAAGTATTAAGTAAAGAATGATACTATATATGGTACCCCCTGTCCGTATGGAGAGGGGGGTACATATATAGATTTCTAATGTAACAAGTCTTTCTATAAATTTATTACCTCTATTCTATACGCCACAAACTAAATACTCCCCAGTATGTATTCTTTTCAGAATGGTACATAAACAGAACTTATCTAGTCATACAAGTAATCAAGTGTTAAAATTACCATCTGGATTATAGAATCACTTTTAATAATTTTTAGTGAATATAAGATCAAATTGTTGGATTCTAACCTAGCAATACTATCAGTTATAGCACCTGCATCTCCAAGTTCCATAGATTTATTAGATTAAAGCAGATAATAGAAACATTTCAATTGTGGTTTATGCACAAGAAGCGAGGATTATATATGAAAAAAAGGATTTTAATCGTAGAAGATGAAGAAAACATTCGAGAAGTATGTAAACGGTACTTAGAAAGAGAAGGATACGAAGTATATACAGCTATGAATGGAATGGAAGGCTGGGATGTATTTCATCAATATCAACCAGATTTAATTATTTTAGATCTCATGATGCCGAAAAAAGATGGATGGGAATTATGTGAGGAAATTCGTCAACAATCCAATGTCCCTATTATTATGTTAACTGCTAAGGGAGAGGAAAGAGATCGAATTTTAGGTTTAACAATGGGAGCAGATGATTATGTAACAAAGCCGTTTTCACCTCGTGAATTAGTATTAAGGGTTCAAATTATACTAAGAAGAGGCAATCAAATACCGATACAAGCAAAAGAATCCCTATCAGAAGTAATAGAATTTCCAGATTTGAAAATTTATCCAAAGACGAGATGTGTACTTGTTTGTGAAAATAAAGTGGAATTAACGGTGAAAGAATTTGAGGTACTTTATGTCATGGCACAGCATCCAAAACAAGTATTTTCTCGTTCGCAACTTCTTGAACTTATTTGGGATTTTGAACATGAAGGGGGCACAAACACAGTAACCGTGTTAGTGAGTCGTTTACGTGACAAACTGGAGAAGCATACGATAAAGAATCGTTGGATTCATACTGTTTGGGGAATAGGATATCGCTTTGAGCCAAATGGAGGAAATGAAACATGAGATTACGCATTCAATTGTTATTGATGAATTTATTAAGTACCAGTATCCTGGTAATTGCTATATGGTATAGTGAAACGCAAATGTTACTTGAACCAGAACAAACACGGTTATTAACAGTAATTGCGGTTGTAGGACTGATTATTTCAACGTTTATTTACTGGTTAATGACACGCCCTATCATGAGGTCCATTCAAAATTTAATTGAACTAACGAAACAATTTAGCGATAGACAATTTGAAACGAGGTATATAATTGGAAAAGAACCACGGGAGTTTAAAGAATTAGCGACAGCCTTCCAACAGATGGCCAAAAATTTGGAAGAAGGGTTTACTAAGTTAGAAGAAGGGGAAAAAGCACGTAAAGAGCTCATTACGAATATTTCACACGACTTACGAACACCTATGGCTAGCATACAATTGATGATAGAAGCATTACAAGATAATCTGATTGAAGATCCTGAAATGAGAAATCAGTACTTAGTTACGATTTTAAAAGAAATAAAAAGATTAAGTGGATTAATCAATGACTTATTTGACCTTTCAAAGTTAGAAATTGGGCAAGTAGATTTTCATCCAACTTTAATACATATGGACAAAGTCCTATTGGATGTACTAGAGGCACATTCTGTCTTATTAGCAAACAAACAGATTGATTTAAAATTGGAGGTTCCTGAGAAATTACCTCGACTTTTAATTATGCCGTGTAAAATAGCACGGGTGATTAGTAATTTGTTAGATAATGCAATCCGGTATTCACCTGTATCTGGAACAATCCAGCTGATTGTAGAGGAAAATAGGAAAAATCAGCAAGTCCAATTCATTTTGCGTGATGAAGGAGAAGGGATTACTCCTAATGACCAATTACGCGTATTTGAACGTTTTTTTAGAACAGATCAATCAAGATCCTCACAATCTGGGGGATCCGGTCTCGGACTAGCCATTACAAAATCATTAATTAAAATGCACAAAGGAGAAATTGGTGTGAGAGATCGCTTAGACGGCAAACAGGGAAGTGAATTTTGGTTTACTCTTCCCGTCACATCAGAAAAAATTACGACTGTTAAAAGAATTTCTGGTTAACATACCAATAAATAGCTATTGAACATGAAAGTTTCCCTACTTAAGTTACAATAAAGATGTTTAATTCTGCCCTTATAATCACACAAAACACCGTCCAGTTAACCTAGACGGTGTTTTTAATAGTTGTTTAATATCTCTGTATTGTGAATTACATTGCTTAAATTGAATAACAATAAAGTCGTTTAAAATCTAAGTCGTATTCAACAATCGCGCCCGATTCTTGAATAACTCAAGATTAGCTATAAATTCATTCATTTAAAAATCTATAGGACTTTGATATTTAATAATCTTGTTTTAGAGACCATACCAGCACTTTCTAACGTTTGTTTCGAGGGAGTGTTATAATACCAACAACCGCAAATCGGATTTAGATTATTGTCATAACACCATTCCTTTAAATGATGAATTATCGTTCTGCCTATTCCTTTTTTTCTGTATTGTTCATTTGTAAACATGCCCATATTTCCATATCTATCAAGTAACTTACTTGTTTCGATAATCCCTATTCCAAGCAGAATACTTCCTTTGGTGTAGGTGAATATTTCCCTATTTTCAATACGTTCCTCCACTTTATCAAGGAAGTCCTGACATACCTCAGTTATTTTTATAGCATCGCTAGGCACCGCAGCTCTGAATTCCCCATCTTTAAATAATTTCCCCTTTGGAATTTCCACTTTGTTATCTTGGAAAAAGTAAGCTTGTTTTTCGATCTTATAATCATGATCTAATACCAAACTTAAAAAAAGTTCGTCGCATGTTGGAACCAGTATTGACCGAATTGAATGATCCTTAAGAACATTGTCAAAAATCTCTTGGGATTTTTTGTAGTATGATAAATCTAAATAAAATTGAGTTAGGGACTGGTTACTCTGTATGGCATAATAACCTGCAACTTCGAAGTTGTAACTGATTGTATAAAATACGGAATTGAGAATGTGCTCCTCTAAAACAGAATCAATAGGAGAACTTAATGTACTAACATATCTTTGGATTAAATCCCCAATATCACTTTGTTTACATTCTTTAAAATAAAAACTCATGTTTGGACACCTCGTATTTTTGTTGATCTCATTAGTACTCATGCAATAGATCTTATTACTCATAAAATAAAGAGAATCTATCCAATAAATCATATAAAAGTATTAGTGTGAAATTCTATTTTAGTTTCGTGAAATCCTTCTCTAACCTCCAAGTTAGTTGTACAATCTTACTTTACAATCTGGCCCTTTTGTTCAATAGTATGACTGGCGTTTTTTAAACAACTTTATTATTCTTTAAACGACTTTATTGTAAATTTTACATAGACTAAACTAAGAAGAGGATATTATGCTCAATATATGAGCATATATCCTCTTTTCTTATACATATTAGATTAGTAATACGGATATTGAAAATATAGTTCAATACGTATGCAATATTCAGAAAAATACGTATACTTTATGTGGCAGACGTAGCCCATAGCGGGAGGCGTAGTGAGGTCTTTAGACCGAGCGTTAATATTTTTTAGGGGTGAAATGCTATGAGAGTACAAGAGGTTCTCATAGAGAATAACAACAAAAGATACATATTAATGGATCAAGAAGGATTCCCTGTAATGCCAGTTATGAAATATATAAAGTATTTAGATAAGACAGGAAAAAGACCTAATACTCAAAAAACATATTGTTATTCCTTAAAACATTTTTATACCTACTTAGAAGAAACAAACAAAGATTACAAAATTATTAGATTAGAAGATTTAGTTGACTTTGTTGGGTGGTTAAAAAGCCCCTATCAGGGTTCAAATGTCACTCCTCTTCAACAAAAGGGCCAGATTGTTGAATAACAGTTATATAGAAAACTGGTTATATATGTTAAAGTTTGTAATAGATTGTGGAGATTTCTACTTAAAGTTAGTATGCACGTTAATTAAAAAACATTTTCTTAAAGGGGGGAGTGTTTATTACTTTGGAACATAAAGAAGTGAATATTGAACATGAAAAAATAAATGACAAACTTGCTCTGGATAAGTAGAGTATTGCACAAGTTTGCCATAGGCAACAGTCTGTTTTTTCACTACAAAAAATCAGTAAAATACGAGAAGGAAGTGATCGATTTGAACAAACAGAAAGCGGTAGAAATAGCAAGAAAGTATGGTTTGGAAGTTAAAGAGGAGTCCATCATATTCAACGAGTCCGGTTTAGATTTTCTGGTTGCTTATGCAGAAGACGATAAAGGCGAAGAATGGGTGCTAAGGTATCCGAGACGGGACGATGTGATGCCAAGGACGATAGTGGAGAAGAAAGCACTGGATCTTGTAAATAAATATGCCACTTTTCAGGTTCCAGTCTGGTCGGTTTATGAAGGCGATCTAATAGCTTATAAAAAGTTAATCGGAGTGCCAGCAGGCACGATTGATCCGGAGATTCAAAACTATGTGTGGGAGATGGATTATGAAAATGTGCCTGAACAATTTCACCAGACATTAGCCAAAGCGTTGGCTTCGCTACACACAGTTCCGAAAACAGAGGCTCTTAAAGTAGGCCTGTTTGTCCAGACAGCAGAAGAGGCAAGAAAATCGATGATTGAGCGTATGGAAAAGGTTAAAGCGAAGTTTGGCGTAGGCGAATCCTTATGGAACCGCTGGCAGGCCTGGGTAAAAAATGAGGAATTGTGGCCTCAGAGAACAGGTCTGATTCATGGGGATGTTCATGCTGGCCACACGATGATTGATAAAGATGCTAACTTAACCGGTTTTATCGACTGGACCGAAGCAAAAGTAACGGATGTATCAAATGACTTTGTTTTCCAGTACCGGGTATTCGGGGAGGCAGCCCTGGAGAAACTGATCAACTATTACCGGCAAGCAGGCGGGATTTACTGGCCTGCCATGAAAGAGCACGTCATTGAACTTAATGCGGCATACCCTGTTGCGATAGCTGAGTTTGCGATTATCTCAGGCTTGGAAGAATATGAGCAGATGGCGAAAGAAACATTGGAAGTGAATGACCGCTAGCGTTAGAAAAAAACGAATTGATGATTCATATTTCTAATGTTCCACAATCGGGCGCTTTAATTGAGCAAGAAGTACAAAAATTATCAAACTTTTTTATAAAAGGATGATTTAATTGAAAATAGAAAAAGCGTGTTTTGATCAATCTTTTTTCAAAAGACGCTTTTTCTATTTGTTCTTTTATAAAGGTTTATTAAGTTAATTTAATCAAACTTTATTCAAAAGCTACAGTTAAATTTAAAGAAACAAAATTGATTAATACTAGTTCAAATCGTTATTAATAGATTGTATTTTTTGGGTGATTGGGAGTTTGTACATGTAATTTTACATAAAAACCAAAAGTTTAATTAAATTAATATATAATAATTTATATATATCAAATTTAGATAATTAGTTAATTATTTATCTAAAACTAAAAGAAGGATTGAAATAAAATGTCAAGAATTAGCATAACAAAGTCCCAAGATAGTATAATGATTGCATGGCAATCAGCAGAGATTACCATCGCCTTAAAAGACATAATTACCATATCTATGAATGATGTTCCTCATAATAAGCTTGACCATGTTGTTTATATTGGAACTCCATCTTCCTCGAAGAATAGAACACTGATACATACTACAAATTTAAACTTCATTATATTCGCTGTTAATCCATCTATAGTATTAGAAGAAATTAATATTGAGTAATACTATTCTGATTAAAACACGAGCTTAGTTAAAATTCTTTAATTACATTTAGTTATTAGGTTATAAAAAATGAACTGCCAGAAAAGTGGACTGTTAAGGTTCTTAATCACCTTATAAAATAGAAGTTTCCACTTTCTGGTCTAAAAAGTATCCATTTTCATGTCTTTGTACACTTGTACAACAGTAGGAGGGGATAGCATCTTCACTTAACCAACTGTTCGTTAAATTCCGATTTAACGAACAGTTTGAACTAGTTTTAATTTAGTTTACTACATACTCTTTCAAATATGGGGGATTTTATGAATACACAAGAGATTGAGCGGATTTATCAAAAAATTTCGAAAAAAAGAATAAATCCCTCTTATAATTTTTGGAGTGAGGTCAATAAGGAGTGTTGGGCGAAAAGGTCCATAAAATAGGTCATAGAGACTATATATGTTGATGAATTTAAAAGAAATAGGTTGGAAATGTCCGAATAATATCTATAAAACTCAATTTATTACTCCTAAGTAATTAACTATATAGTAGAAACGCTATTAGGATTACAAGTTAAACTTTTAACCGTTAAACAGAAGGGAGCGTAACATAAGCTACGCTCCCTTCTGTTTAACGGTTAATTCTTGAAGCAATGTCATTACAAACATACACAACACCGCCGAACACTAATATAGCACCAAATAACAAGTTTATCAGTTCTCTTTCCATGTTACATTCCTCCTTTCGTATCTGACATCTATATAATGGATCAAACTTTGCAGTTTGATATCCATATAACTCTAACTCTCTGTAGTTGATTCAAAAGCAAGTGATACGAGTCAGTCTTAACTTCCTTAACTATCCATTTTGCATCAAATTTTACTAATTGAGATTATATCTATAAGATACTATATCAAAAAATCACTTTTAAGATTTTACGGTTTTTACTTTCTTGTTGATATACACTTTTTAAGCGGTCTATGCGTCGTCTTATCAGACTGAACATCTTAGCAGTCTTAACTCTTAACGGTTTCAGATGCGTTAGCGGTCTACTGAAAATAGGGGAGGGTTTACAGTTGAAATACGATGTCAAATGTCTGTTTTTCTTTCTGACGTCTCAAAACAAAAGAATACTCCTTGTTTTGAGATAGTTAATTATTTTTGCGCTGATACTAATACAACGTAAGATACTAACCTAGAATCGCCAGATAAATTGCAAATAGCAACAAATATGCCATTTGCAACAGATAATAAACAATTAACTAACTAATTTACTAAATGTTACAATAAAACATTCAAAATTTATCTCAATAACACGTCACCACTTGTCTTTTTGAAACGTCACTAAGAAAAATTATACAACTGCCGATAATAAAGGTTATGTAAACTAATAAAAAGTAAGTTGTTATAGATACCCTTATATCAGTGGTTTTTTTAACTACATACTTCCCCCTACAATTAGAACATTACAAATTAATTTTTCACAATATAGAATACTGGTTCTAATCTAAAAAAATGATTTTTCACCGAATTAACTTGTAGCTGATGTCATAATTTATGTTTGTTGGTGATTTAGAATTTTAAAATGTTCCGTTTATGATGGTTAATCACAAACAGACCATTTTCCACAATTCGGACAAATTGTAACAGAGAAACCTTCAAAATCATCGTAGTTTTCTTCAATTTCAATTGTTAATAAATGAATATCTCCATCATAGATAATTTCCAAAAACGTTAATATTGTTCGTAAAATTGGTATTTCGTGCGAAGTTTTATGATGTTTGTTGTTGTACCCTTCTTTCGATTCTTTTATGTTCATACAACAGAATTCATTGTTCTCTTTTCATCAATAAGTAAATTTTGGGTTCTGGTGCAAAAACTTCAAGGTAATTACAAGTAATCTCTAAAATTTGGACATACTTTGAACACACCAATATGTAACAATAGATTTTCCCTTTAAAACGGAGCAGTTAGCTTTTGCAAACTGTTCTTTTATGGCTTGTTCACTTCAACCCATTCACCATCGTATATCATCCAACCATCATGATTGTACAATTCTTCTTGCATTTTCCTTTTACTTCGATTCTCGCCTTCGATACGTTCTTTAATTTTTCTAAATGATCCCTGTACTTTTATATAATCGCTTTTCAGCTTCATGATTTGCTTTTCACTAACTATCCCCCCTATGGCGAGCAATCATAGGGGGGGAAGTTATGAATGAAGAAAATATTGTTTTATGTGAAGTTTCTGTTGAATCAATTTTAGGTTTCTCAACGCTCCCACCTATTTTCCGTCATTCACTTTATCAACAGGAGCAACTAAATTATGTATTCACCAATGTCTTCATTCCCTTTTCTTACTCGATCCTGTGAGTTACATCCAATTGATTTAGTTTTCAACGAACAAGACTAGAGACTATCCCTCCCCCTAGTAACGTGTGAAACTCGCATTTATGATTCAAATAACGGTTTTATCTAAATCCATTCACTATATTCATGCTTTTACATACTATAATTATTACCTTTCTGAATAATGTGAGCTCGTCAATTTCATTATGATTAGGTATAAGGAGCGCTAATTGAGAGTGCTCTTTTTGTATTTGTATATACCAGAATAAGAATTATATTTAATTTTTATTAATCTTTTTTTATAACTTTGAATACATTATTACTAATCCCAGGAATACACAGGTTTCTCTTGACCAGTTACCTTGTATCCCTTGAATTCCTTGTAAAGTGAGCCCGTAATAACTAGCGGGTTCTTTTATTTTCGATCATATAATAACAATTTTATTTAAACTTGCACCTACACTAAAAGCATACATTATTTCTGAGTACGTCTTGGTATTGAAGTGCTTTTAAAAGCGCTCTTTTTTTTAATAATACCTTTGTTTAAACTTCTTATCTTTTTATCACTCATCGACATACAAATACATATTATATATAGATTATTATTTGATAGAACTGAAGTGACCCCTAAAAGTTAGACACGGTTATTTCATTAGGCAGCTTGATAAAAGTGAGTCCGGTATTGTACCGGGCTCATTTTTAATTTTGCCTTAATCCGTTTCGTATTATAATAATCTATATATTTTTCTAATTCTCTTTTAAAATGCTCTACACTTTCAAACTCTTTTATGTAGAGGAACTCCGACTTCATAATCCCAAAGAAATTCTCTATTACTGCGTTGTCGTAACAGTTGCCTTTTCGAGACATACTCTGGACGATAGCTCTTGATTCAAGTGTACAGACGTACTGTCTCATTTGATAATGCCATCCTTGATCTGAATGCATCAGTAGCTGGTGGGTTTCAGGTAAACGTTCCAATGCTTTCTCTAACATCTCTGAAACAAGTGAATACGTCGGTCTAGAACCAATTGTATAGGTAATAATTTCACCATTATACAAATCTAATACAGGTGATACATACAGTTTTTCTCCAAATAATTTAAACTCTGTGATGTCTGTTACCCATTTTTGATTCGGTGCATCTGTATGAAAATTACGCTCTAAAAAATTAGGTGCAATTCTACCAACTTTTCCTTTATAAGACTTATATTTTTTCATACGCACAACACACTTTAATCCAAGCTCTTTCATAATGCGCTGAACCTTCTTGTGATTCACTTTCTGACCACGATTCGTTAATTCATCACGAATGCGACGGTAACCATAACGACCTTCATTTTCCTCATAAATCGCTTTAATCTCCGCTTTCAAATCGGCATCTACATCTGGACGATTCATTTTCTTTACTAAATCATAATACGTGCTTCGAGGAATAGTAGCTAGCTCCACGAGTGCCTTCACCGAATATTTATGCCTTAATTCATAGACTACTTGCGCTTTGTCTTGTTTCGTGATTTTTCCTTGTTTTGAACTAAGGCATTCAACTTTTTTAAGTACTCATTTTCCATCTCAAGCTGTTGAATACGTGCTTCAAGTGCTTCGACTGACCCTTCAGCTAAAGCTTGTTTTAATTGTTTATTTGAATCTTTTTTCATGGATAGACGCCCCTTTTTCTTAGATTGAAGGGCATCAATTCCTTGTGTTTCGAACTGTTTTTTCCAAACAGAAATCGTTGAAGGGGCAGGAATGTTAAAGATAGCTGCCGTCTCAAATAAGGACATACCGTTTTCAATCATAAAGTTTAGTACGTCTAGTTTAAATTGTTGTGTGTAATTTGTACATCGTTTTAGAAAAGCTTCCACACCATTCTGTTTATATTGGTTTACCCAATTCAAAATGATTGTGTCACTTATACCGATCGATCTACCCATTTCTCGATAACTTTCATTTCCGTTCAAATAACGTAGAACGATTTGTATTTTTTCATCAGCAGTAAATTTAGCCATAGAAAAACTGCACCTCCAATTGTTAGACTGTGTCTAACAATTGGGATGCAGTTCATTCGAAGGTGCTCTTTTTTTACATATACCAATTGATTATCCCAAGCACATTTCAGAAAAGTTTCGTATGATATGGCGTATTCCTTTCTTTGAAAAGATAAAACTCGTTACGAGAGCGCTTTTATGAAGTGCTCTTTTTGTGTTTTCAATTAATACAAAATGAAATTTTTGTTTAGTTTAATTTCCTTTCATTTCCGAATAATGTTTTCGACCCTGTTCATACTATTTCTGTAACTTTAGGTTACAAACTATTCCTGTAAGCGCAGCTTTTCTTTTGTACAACGAGCAGTTAGTTTTATAAACTAACTGCTTTGTTGTGTTTCATGAAGTTTTTATTTAGCATTCTTGCATAACATTTTCACTTCTGCTCATACTATAATTGTAACCTTAAGTTACAATGTATTGTGTGTATTGTTCTTGTTGGGCAATAAAGCAGTTAGTTCATTGAGCTAGCTGCTTTATTATTTATATAATAAACTTTTTGTTTTATTGCCCACTTCTTAAACATATCTTAATATCGAAGGGTGTTTACCTAAAGAGTTACCTCCTTATCGATGAGCACCCATTTAAGGTGCTCTTTTTCATGTTGCATAATTCTTTTACACTTTTATAATCCACATGAGACTCCCACATTCTGCCTTAACAAGTTACAATGGAACAGTTAACCTTTGCTAACTGTTCTTTCATTAGTATTGTCAACTTTTAATTAGGTGCTCATATATTAATATTGAAAGAGGACCACAAGACATTGAGCTTCTTCTCCAAGGGCACTTTTAGCAGTGCTCTTTTTGGTTTAATATCAAATGGCGTTTTTATTGAAAAATCACTTTGATTCACTTTGTTCATGTTATAATCTGTATAATTATTTTTCGGAGAAAGGATAACGCAATGAGGGAATACTTTGGTTTCATTTCAATGTTTTTAACTGCATTCTTAATTTTCAATCTGTGTATAGCCGGTCCTCTTTTAATTTTTATACTACTCTCAATTGCTTTAGCTATTTTTGCTCCGAAAGGTACAGCTAAAACGTTTGCTCTTGTTGGTTTAATAATTTTAGGTATTTTCTTCGCTTGCATATACATCTTCATTTACTTTATTTAGTGCTTAGCTGAAACTCTTCTCCGATGATCCCTTTCTCTAAAATAAGGATTTTATTTAAATTTCCTTCACTACAACATCAGCATCAAATTTACCTTTAACATGTACTCCCCTACACTTATTATTGGTATTAAAATCTTTTCAGAGGTGAAAATATAATGGATGAATTTCTATCTTCCGCTGCTCTAAACCCAGATTCAATCGGTTCAACAGGGCCGACTGGACCGACTGAAAATACTGGACATACTGAATCTACCGGAATCACTGGACCTACTGGACCTACCGGATCTACTGGATCTACCGGAATCACTGGATCTACTGGATCTACCGGAATCACTGGACCTACTGGACCTACCGGAATCACTGGACCTACCGGAATCACTGGACCTACCGGATCTACTGGATCTACCGGAATCACTGGACCTACCGGATCTACTGGATCTACCGGAATCACTGGACCTACCGGATCTACTGGACGTACTGGACCTACTGGGCGTATTGGACGTACTGGACGTACTGGACCCACCGGAATCACTGGACCTACTGGACCGGGAGCTATAGAATCTGCATTCAGGGCAAATATAGGAGCTGAAGAACAATTTACTGTTGCTTTTACCTCTCAAACTGTAAATTTCACAACTGAACTCTTTGATTTTAATAATGAATATGATGGTATAAATACTTTTACAGCCAAACAGGAAGGTGTATACCAAATTAATGCAAATTTGACATTTGAACCTGTACTCGTTCAGCCTTTTGTGGGAATATTGGATTTATTCGTAAATGACACTTCCGTTTATCGAGATATAAAAGACGATGTTACTAGTTTCAGCGTATCCACTATCTACGGATTACATCCAGGTGATACCGTAAAAGTAGTATTTCTTGCTACTATAAAAGGTAGAATCTTAGCTTTACCGACTCCATCAATGCTTAGTTTTTCTGCAGCAAGATTCCCACTTACAAGTCCTATACCTTAAGTTCTTACCATTTTCTATTCCCATAATGATAAATAAAAGGGAATTTCTAATAACATAATTTATATAAACAAAAATTCCCTTTCTATATTTTAGAAAGCCTCTTCAAAATTTTTAAATACATTTAGCATCGCACTATCCCCACTTTCACTTGGTTAAGAATTCAAATTTTATTGAGCTTTCTTGCCTTCAGTTGTTATCTTCATCAGTTGCTCCATCCCCTTTTGATCTTTCATCCAAGCGCACAATGCTTTGTAGTTTTTCAGCTCCTTCACCACAAGTCTTCGCAACTCCCTTTCATCGATGTCTTTAAAAAATGACAACTGATTCATACGATACGGATCCCCATCTGTTCAATCTTCTTCCTTGAATAGTTACAGCTTATCTTGGCCATACTGTATTTGCATCTAGATTATCATCTTGAAACCGAGCAGTTAGCTTTTGCTAGCTGCTTTTTTTACAAATATTAATTAATCCAATCATATTTCAGAAAAATTTCGTATGATATGGTGTATTCCTTTCTATTGAGTGAATGATCTCGCCACGAGAGCACTTTATTAAGTGCTCTTTTCGTGTTTCAAATACATAAAAAATAAAATTATTATTAAAAAGGTAATTCTTTATTTCTCAATATAAAGAGTAATCATGTAATATATGAGCGAAGGGTAAGGTAAGATTTTGTCGTACACACCATGAAAGGGGGATATTAACGTAAGAACGTAGCGGGTAAATTAATCGGTTTACTGCCATTTGAAGCGACTTCCAGCACATGATATTTGTACGGCCTTCCCTATAAAAGGAACGGTCTTATTTTATCTTTGTTTTCCCCTTTTCGATTAAAATAACGCTTTTGTTAAGCTTTTTTAGCCATCTTCTTTCTTACTAAACAAAAATATGATCATATTTTATTTATATTGCGCATCTATTAAATACGATAAGAACTATTTGGAGGTGAACATATGTCAAAGAAGGATGAACTAAATTCACCGGGAATTTTACAGAGCGCCGCAGAAGATCCTATTTTAATTGGTCCCAAGTTACCTACTATTCCACCATTTACGCTCCCTACAGGACAGACTGGTTCAACCGGAGTAACTAAACCGACTGGCATCGTTTCAGTTATATTTAGGCAAATTAGCACTCCTGCACCTGCCTCGATTAACCTCACATTACCAGCTATTAATGTAGAAGTTAATCAAATAGTAAAGTTAGAAGGGGTTTTCAGATCTGACTATGTTTCTAACCCCAGTCTTACAGAATTTAGTGTATCTTCAGTTCTTAATTTAGTGAGAGATGTCACCATTATTGCGATTCAGGTAGAAGCTCAAACCAATATTCAGAAACCGGCAAATACTCAAGCCCATTTAACCCACAATGTTTCAGTAATCTGGGTAGATATCCCTCCACCTGGGACTTATGTATACTGTCTGAATATGTCTGCCTCGGGAGTTAATATATCAACTAGCACTATTATGGATAGAAACTTAACTGCTACAGTAATTAGCATTTAAAGTTTAATTACAATAGATGCTCCCCATCGTTTTTTAAAGGACCACTACAACAAAGCTGGTTTCCCTCGAATTTGTTTTCATGATTTACGTCATACACATGCAACACTCATGCTTCAGGCTAGAGATCATCCTAAAATGGTTCAAGATCGATTAGGTCATTCTTCTACCCAAATGACTTTAGACAAGTACAGTCATATCACACAAAACATGCAACAACAAGCCGCAGAAAACTTTGAAAATGTAATTTTAATTGTGGAGCACAAGCCCCTAGTACACTACCTGCCATCGGTTTTGTTTTCAATGCTACTTCACCTCAATTCGCAACATTATTCACGCCACTACTATTGCCTAATCCGGACCCAAGCCCTAATATCACTGTCCCTGTAATAAATGATACAATCAGTACTGGAATTGATATTAGAATTCAAGTAGCCGGTATTTATCAAATCAGTTATACCTTAACAATAAGCCTCGATAACGTTCCAGTATCACCGGAAGCAGCTCGCTTTTCTTTTGACACTAAACTCATCAACTAATGTTATTGCAGGATCTGGAACCGCAGTTCTATCTAGTATCATCGGCACTGGTCAAGTCGAAGCAAGACACCTCAGGGTGTCTTTTCTTTATTTTCAAAAGGACCTGCTCAATTACTGTGTAAAAACATAAAATAATTTGAATCCATTAAAATACATGAGTGTACTCTTGTTTTCCCCTCTAATTAAAGGAGGAACTATTATGGGATTTGGTGGTAGTTGTGGCGGAGGCTGCGGTTTTGCTGGAGGATTTGCTTTATTAGTTGTATTGTTTATTTTATTAATCATAGTCGGCGCTGCTTGCTTCTGCTAAAAAACTATTGGAAAAGACACTCTTATATGGGTGTCTTTTCTTTATGTGTATATTATCCGATTCATTAGTTTGATTATAAACATATTTGGCTTCTCCAAAAAGATCACCAGTATCCCATTCGCAATCATAATGGGCACATCCTAAAGGATCGCCTTCATCTCGACCTCTTGAAGGTTTACCGTTATCTATATCTGGATGTTCTTTTTTAATGTATGTATCCAATTTAATAGTTATTGCACTGAGTTTTTCCATTTTTCATTTTTCTTTTAATCGCATTAGTTATTGATTTTAATTGAGGAATATTAACCTTTATTTCGATTATTTTCATAAATACTTCTTGAAATTCATGGACCTCATCAATGATGATAATTCCTAAATCAGTCTTTAATGTTGACTAATGTGCTGTATCGGAGTCTAAGCCATTTATAGGGAGTGAATTAGTTTTGCATGATTAATTATTACTAATTGGTTGAACTACCCCCACTTTCACTTCGTTTAGAAGAGGGGGATTCCTAAGTAAAGAGTTCTATCGAACTCTAATTTATTAGGCTAACCCCGCAGTCCTTGCGGTTAGAAGCCTTATCGCTTCATTCTTTAGATTGATACTTGCGTTAATATCCCGATCATGGTGTGTAAGACAAGAAGGGCAGTCCCATTTACGTAGATTTAGATTTTTAACGTCTTTGTTTTGATATTCACAACAAGAACATAATTGGCTGGAAGCAAATGTTTTCGATACGACAATGATTTATTTGCCGTACCATTTTGCCTTATATTCCAACATAGTGCGAAACTGTGACCATGATATCTCACTAATAGCTTTTGCTAACTTATGATTCTTTAACATATTCGATACTTGCAAATCCTCTATACCGATAACATCGTGGTTTTTGATGATTTCAGTCGAGATTTTGTCCAAGTAATCTTTTCTAGCATTCGTCATGTATTCATGAATTCTAGCTCCTTTTACTCGTTGTTTATTCCAGCGAGAAGATCCTTTCATTCTTCTAGAAAGAACACGCTGTGCTTTTGCCAATTTCTCTTCTAATGATCGAAAAAACTTCGGATTTTTATAGGTTGTTCCATCTGACAAAATGGCGAAATCTTTTAGTCCCACATCCATTCCAATGTAAGAATTTGTTTTTGGAAGTTCTTGCACTTCTGTTTCAACTAACAATGACACAAAGTATCTGCCAGAAGGGTTCCGTCTAACTATAGCATTTAAAATACGTCCTTTTACTTCACGACTTTTGGCAAATCGAACAAGACCTAGTTTTGGCAATTTTATTTTGTTTCCTACGACGGCAATGTTTTCATTTGTTTGTTTTGTGGTATAAGATTGCACGTTGTTCTTCTTAGATTTGAAACGCGGTGCATTGTTTTGTTTTTTGAAAAAGCGTGTATAAGCATCCGCAAGGTTGCGAACAGACGACTGAATCGCAATACTGTCCACTTCTTTTAGCCAAACAAACTCTTTCTTCATGGCAGGAAGTTTGGCAGAGCATGTACCATATGTCAAACCTTTTCCTGTTTCTTTGTATGCATTCCCCCATAGGGATAGGAAATGATTGAATACAAAACGAGAACAACCAATCGTTTTATTGATTAGGATCGCTTGTGATTTATTTGGATAGATACGAAATTTATATGCTTTATTGATCATCATTCGTTTCACCCCATTTCGATATGTGTCTATTATACAACAAACGTATATTCGATAGGTAGTGAAGTACCAGTTTATGTATGTCGAACAATTAAGATGGCTTCCTGCCATCCCTTGTCCGAAGCCAATTCATCTCCCACCTACTCACTTCGCGTTCCTTGAGGAAGGAGTCTTCTTGGCTAAAATGATAAACATGAGGTTTAATATAAATAATTAGATCATTCACTTTATATTTACTATTTCTATTAAAATACAAATTTACTATCATTTATCTTATCTACGGATACGAATCGATTAATAAACTAAATGCACCTGAAAAATTTCCCTTTGCAATATGAGCCATCGAAAAAAATTACCATCGGAAAAGATTCCCTACGGTAATTTTTTAATTTATTATAAGGGATTAGAGCTCTATAGCCCATTATCATTTCAAATTCGTCCTATTATAAACGTCTTTTTCTAAATCTATAGATGTGCCTCCTGCCAAATCCAAATTGCGATTCTATATTTGATATATTTATTTTACTCTTCCTTTATTGCAATCAGCAGTATCACATCCTAACTCTTCTAATGATACAAGGGAGATTTATCGTCTATAAACCAAATTCTTCTCCCCAAATTGAAACTTTTTCAAGATGATATGTTAATAATTCGCAATCAGAACGGTTATTGAATATTCTTCGTAACTGAGTATGCAGCCCCTTTTCTAATGTTCTCTGTAAATACGCCATTTTATATAGATCAATTGGAGCTGTTTTAAATTCAATCCCATACTTCTGCATTTGCTTTGTATATAAATTCACACAATGTGTGCGAATCTCTTCTGCATTGCTCTGCCAATCTTTTCTAAAGCCTAATAATATTTCGACTAAAACAACCATATCAAACCAGACGGGTCCGTATTTAATAGACTCCCAATCGATAAACTGAATATTCCATGGAGCATCTAGTGCCACATTATTACTACATATATTTTGCATATGAAGGTCTCCATGTGTTATAGATGAACCGTTTTCAAATAGTTCTGGAAAAAAATCTGGTCCCTTCTGAAGCAGTTTTATTAGCGATTGATGATAGGGTTTAATGGTCTCCCTTAACCTATCGTCTTTCACTGCGTCATCAAGAAAAGTAATCGTTCTTCCAATGTATTTAGATCGACCACTTCTCATTTTGCTTGATTCATAAATGGGGAGCCATTCATTCCAAGTATTTTTATATTTTTTCAAATTGTCTTCAAATGTGTATGCGTGAAGTTTGGCAACAGTGGGGATAATATGTTCTAAATGTTTTGGGGAGAAAGTAATCTGGCCGCGTACTTGCTGGACAAACTCCATGAATACCCAGGTTTCAGTTCCTTTTTTTTCAATATAATATATTTGAGGAAGAAACTCTTTTAATATAGGATACGCTCTTTTATATACTTGAATCTCTACTTCATTTCTATAGCTTGTTGAATTATATACTTTTAAAATAATGGGATAGTTTTTCATTTTTTTTCGAAGAAATAATTTGTAGATACTAGTTCTTGCTGTTGATTTTAGGCATTCAATGTTAGTAGAATCTATTGATACCCTTTGCCCCATTGAATAAGAGATTTTATCTGAAATTCTAAACTTCTTTAAATAATAGGCTAATTCCGTCACTTCATACAATGATTTCATTCCTTTCCTTTTTGTTTCCATGCATTCCTCAAATGAGACCATGCGCTTCTAATAAATGGCATCGGATCGTCCCATGCAAAAAGAGCGAACTCTTTTTTTCCTCGCAAGCCTTCATAAAAATCTTTCCATGTCATTTCAGCTCTTTTTTTCTTGTCACGGAACGTTAAATAATACCGCACAAGATAAATCCATTTGATACCATCTCTTTGTTTAAGTCTTGGCGCTGGGTTTTGCTTGGTTAAATATAAATAATACATATAAACAAAATCAATGCCTGCAGATTCTGTTAAGCTATGAGTTAACCAAAAACGGGGGTTGATTTCAATAAACTTATAAACATCATCTCGTGGGTCCTTTTTAAACTCTGCCATGCCAATACCTTTAAGTTGTATTTCTTTAAAAAGAGGTAAACATACATCCACTAGTTCTGGAATCTGTTTACTAACAATATGAGCTCCTGTTCCAAAGTCAGCTGGAAATTGATGGTTCTTTTGCAAGGAAAATAATGCTAATAACTCCATATTGTCGTCATAAAAAGTAGCCACTTTATAAAAATGCTGATTGTCTCCAGGAATGATTTCTTGAGCCATGAGCTTTCCATGCTGTCGGTATAATTCATACTCATTTCTTAGTTGATCTGGATTTTTTATAAATATAGCCTTTTTATTTATTTTTTTTCGAAACTTATGCCCCAAGGTCGGCTTTAATATACATGGAAAACCGAGGTTCAATATTGCTTCTTCTAGCTGTTCTTTATGTTCAATCACATATGTTTTTGGACATGGAATATTATGCTTCACAGCCAGTTCATACATTTTATGTTTATCTAGTATTGTTTCAATTAATGAATGCTCAGGAAACAAAAATAAATAGTAGTTAGACAGCTCCGCTCGATATTTTGAAATAAATACCACATAATCATCCGCACCTGTATACAAAACTGGTTTCAATTTTAATTCTTTAGCCAAGTGGATTAAAAAAGTTAATAATTCTTTTTCTTCCGATAAAGGACTTGGACATACTCCGCATGAAGCAAGACGTGATCTCCCTATCTTATAAGGTCCCTCTACATCAAAGGCATAAACTTTAATTCCTTTTCTCGCTAAACTTCTAATAATTCCAACTCCATTGGCACTTAAGTCCAGTACAACTGCACTGTGTTCATGATACATAGAATCCTTCCTCACTTAAATATCTTTGTAGATTTTTTCGATATGAGCTACCATGGTTTCTCTAGTTAAATATTTTTTAGCGAAGTTTCTTGCATTTTCACCTAACTGCTCCCGATCTTTCTGGTTTTCAATAACAAACTTTAATGCTTGTTTTAGTTTATTTACATCTCCTACATCTACTAGAATACCTGTCTTCTCGTGATGTACTAATTCAGGTATTCCTCCCGATGTTGTCGAAATGACACAAGCTCCACTATGCATGGCCTCAATAATAGAAATAGGCAGACTATCATTTAGAGTAGGAAGTACAAAAATATCGGTTTTACTTAAAATGTTTGGTACATCATCTCTTTCCCCTAAAAACTCCACCATGGAAAGATTCAAAGAAGCAACTTGCTTTTCTAACGCATCTCTCATCTCGCCATCTCCGACAATAAGCACCTTAATGTTTTCAGTATATTTCCTTTCCATCTGTGATAGTGCATCAAATAATACTTTATGACCTTTTCTGGGTCCTAATCTCGCCACACATGTAATAACGATTTTATTCTGTGCCAATGAATTTTTCACATCATACTTCTCAGGATAATCAATACCCGTAAGCACAGTTGTCATTTTCTCTTGCTTTGCCCCCAGTTGCATTAACGGTTGACGAAATGAATCACTGAGAATAATAAGCTGATTGGCAAATTCAATAGCTTTACTTTCTATTGTTTTATAATAGGCTTCTTCTAGTGAATCTTTTTCAAATATACCAAATTTCACCCGGTTAAAAGTAAACATCCCATGGGGTGTAAATAGCAAAGGTTTCTTATACAGTCGATTGATTTTTCCCAATATATTGGCTGTAAACAAATCTTGCGCATGAAAAACATCATATTTTTTTAAGTTGATATTTTTAAGCAGCATCATTTCGTAGATATACATATGTCTGCAATTTCTCACAATCGTGGTATTATAGCTTCCATAACGTGCATAAAAGAAATTTCTCAATTCTGGAACAACCCTTTTACGCAGGGTTCTTACTTCGCTCGTAAGAAATTGATTAGGAGATATAATATCGACTTTATGGCCTAATTTTTTTAAACCTTCACTAAGTGCTGTAATATAATTAGATAACCCACCTGTATGAGGATAGTCCCAAAACGTAGCAATTAATATAGAAAGTCTTCTTTTCTTTGAATTCACCTTTGGCTTTGCATCTACATATCGTTCTCTCGTTGCACTTTTCTTTTTGGATGATGAAGATGAAGGCATTCCATAATATTTATCTATCGCTTCAATTAAATAGGAATACGGAAACATACTTTCCTTTCTCATTGCCAGATCCTCCTTATCACTTCGAACGCTTCAGCGTATGATACGCCTATCGTCATGCCCCTAACCCTTCCTAAATGCTGAACGCCTTCATACGAACGAGGATGAGGAAAATCTCTCATTTCTACATCATAATGTTTGAGCGCCGCAATCTTTGAATCCATTTGATCTGTAATATTAACAAAATAATTAGGTTTGAAAACTTTATCATTTGTATAGACATTCCACTCACTAGAGGAAACTGTTTCAAACGTAATTAATTCTATCGGATCTCGCTTAGGTAGAGGTCTCGTTGCGGTCAAAACCGCTTGAAAGGTAATTAGATGATCAATGTTGACATCTCCATAATGGTGAGTGAAAATTTTACTTGGTTTATATTTCTGTATTAATTGTTCTATTTCTTTCGTTAATTGATGCAACGGAATTAATTCCAATTCTAAATTAGCATAATCGAGGAATATCACTTCTTCAATACCAATTTCTTTATTTGCATGCCTGCCTAGTTGATGTATTCGATCCGCTTCCTCCCTTCTTCCTGAAGCAATAATTATTGAAATAACCCGATGCCCATTTTCCACTAATCTTTTTAAAGTCCCTCCAGATCCTAATAACTCATCATCGGGGTGAGCACCAATAACTAAAACACACTCTCTCATAACAATTATCCCTCCCTATACGACCTAATGTATGAATGATGCTACAAAAAGAAACTGGCATTAGCGGAAATACCTCTCCATTGTTTGCCATCTTTTCATACCCTTTCCAGTCTTTCTCCACCCTAATTTCTTTACTTCCCCAACAATTTTATGATATAAGGGGTACTAACCCATGCCCATCAAGCTAATCGAGTAAATTACTAGATATGAAACGATCCTTGTTTTAAAACTAGCAATTGATAGAAAAGTAGGCATGCTAAAGAAGCCTATTAAAACGTGATTCTTTCGCTAGGAAGCTTGTCTATGCTTCACCGTCGTTTTATACACAATCCCTAGAATATCAAAGACGGTCATCTTCTTATAACGATGACATTTACTTTACGTAAAATTCGCTCAACTATTCGGGATATATCAAATGAATTTTGTAAATAATAAGATTGTTAAACGAGAAATTGAGGAGGACTTGTATGCTAAATCATAACAAAGCTAAAGAAAATTCGGGTTCTATTTTGAAACCTGATTTTGTTGGAACTGATGCAAACAAAGTAAAACAAGAAATTCAAAAAGATGTAAGTGAAGGACAAGGGGCAATGACTTCCCAAGAGGCAGGGGCAATGCGAGATTAAGAAAACACCTTGAGTGGTTTTGTTATTCTTCTGCTTCAAAATTTCAATTTGTAATTAAGTTTAAGACAAAAAGGAATTTCCTTTATTGAAAATTTTTATTCATTTGTTATAACATAAAAAAGGAATTGAGTGGTTCAGACTCAATTCCTTTAGTGAAGCATTTTATAAACGAATATATTTGTAAGAGAATCCGGCTTTGTGTAGGATTCTTTTACTTTGCTTGCAACATGAAATATAGAACCTTATATGCCATTTTTCTTATTTTTGGGGTGTTTGCCTTTATTAGCTTGATGACGATGGGGATCCTGCCCGCAAAAAGAGAGAGAAAATAATCTTGTATTAAGATTTACATGTATATTTGTTTATTTTTATAATGAATTTTAGAAGGGAATAATTAAGAAGCCAAATGAAAGTTTTAATATAAAAACGTTATACACAAGATAATTTGTTTTTTATCGATGCTCCACCCATCTATTATAAACAGAAGAACGTATATTTTTCACATAGTTCAGAAAATCTTGTGATAGTCCAAATTTCTTAAACCCTTTTAACAACTTCGTAGGAACCTCACTATTTGAAGTGAAAGCTCTTTTATGATCAATGACTTTCAATTGACCTTCTTCATTTATTAACACATGTCTTACTTCCGTGTCCCACCTAGTAAATCCAATCCTTTTTAATTCATCCAACATTATTAATATCCTTTCAGTTAGTTCTTCTGTAATTTGTTTTTCTTTTTTTAAGTGACGTGCAAGTGAAATTCCTTGTATATATTCCATGATAATATAATTTTCTCCATATCCATAAAGTCTTGGAATAATAGGTGATGATTGCCCAATTACTAGAGCTCTCAACTCTTTTTTTTGAGTTTCTTCCAGGAAAAATATTTTTACGCATTTATCATGGCTTAATTGGTATACTTCTCCATCTTTTCCGTCTCCAATGAGCTTATATTCCACTAAATCTTTTCTACTTATTGTTCTTTTATTAAAGTATTTGTTCATTTTTTATCTCCTTAATAAGTATTTCTTGATTTTGCAGTAGTCTCATCACACATTCTATGATTCATCACTTCCATATGTAACCTAGACCAGTATGTATTTTTAATTGAATAACTATTTCTGTCATTTTTTTGTATCAGGATTTTTAAAAACAATTTCATATCAAGATGTTACTTTCTCTTTAAAGATAATATTTTGCTTTTGATTTCAGACCACTAGGATCTCTTTATATTTTTTAAATTTTATCTAAACCCATTCGCTAATCTCATGTTTCGAAAAACTATAATTATTACCTTTCTGTATAATGTGAACTCGTCATTTTTACTATGATTAGTTATAAGGTGTAATCTCAATCGACGTTTATTTATTTAAACATTATGAATTTAAGGTTTTAAATATAATGCTCATTCATTGGAAACGTACATATAATAATCATAGTCACCTCAGTATTAGTTGTTGATTACCTTTTAAAGTACTCTTTATTTATAAAGTGAGGGTGTATGATATTTGCTTCATAATTATTTTTTCTTCTTACCCTTTATATGAAAGTACATATTTTAACATGAGCTGAATACATGAGTTCTTTCTATGTATTACTAAATAACAATTTTTTTATTGATTCCTTGAACTTTTAAACGCGACAAACATATAATATTCTATCACGTTTATAGACGTTCTTTTTCAAGAGTACATATTAAATATGTACTCTTTTTCTTTTGTTATTGGGACAAAGCTATTCCATGCATTTATTAGCTAAAAAATCCTTCTTTGAATGATTAACTGTAAAATTTCCTATTCGCATAACTCTAAAATTGGAGATTGTACTATGATAATAAAAGAGGCATTCCATGTTTTGAAGTACATTTACAAGGAGGAATATTACATGACAGTAATCACTAAACTTAAACAAACTATTGCTGGATTAAAGAGTGCTCAAGCATGCCTAGAAGGATTTGTTCTTGATACTGATAATAAGCAAGCACAACAATTATATATAGATGCAGCACAACAAACTCAAGAAATGTTTAAATGATTGGTATTGTTACTAAATCTAATAATACGGAAATTTGACTGGTATTCAAGTAGATGTATGCCTGTGTTGTCAGTATGGAACCACACATCATGTTCTTTCGGTAACTGAAGGAAGCTATCTATAATTTTTGTAATCACTCCTCCATGGGAAACAATTGCAATTCGTTTGTACTGTTTGCTTCTTTCTCTAACAACTGCAAGGATGTTCTCAGCACGTAATCTAAAGTCTAGTTTACTCTCCCCATTCTGCATTTCACGTAACTCAATTAGATACTCTACAGGGCAGTTAACAGCATTATTCAAAATTTCAGTAGATTGAGTTGCTCTTAATAGAGTACTCGACCAAATCAGTTCTGGAGAGAGTTCCTTTGATATATAACTAGACATTTTTTCAACTTGTTCCAATCCCCTTTTTGTTAACTGTAGATCAGTAGATCCTTTATACCCCTCTTCTAAAAAATCATCTTCGGATTCTCCATGACGAATTAGTAGGATTTGCATCCATTTCACCTCTTTAGATATTTGTCCTTTCTTCTCTAACTTAGACAAACCTGATTGGAATGCTTTAAGTATCCTGAATATGGACGATATATATGGTATGCATCCTCTTTATTTAAATACAGAGCAGTTGAAACAGGGGTTCTCCAACTATTATGGCTACTTGTAGTGAAAAAGTCATATAGACAAATTCAACTGTAAGGATTCTACGCTAAAGAAAATATGTAAATCTTTAGTTCATCACCAAAAGACAGGGTAATATTTGGATAGATGTACACTCCATTCTGAGTGGACACTTAGAATGGAGTGTACTAAAATTGATTTATTTGCAAAATATCAACCCCATGTTACGGTGATGAACCAAATCTTTGCTCCTCATCCATCCCATCTTATTAGGTTCTTTGTAAAAGGAAGTGAAATGCGTATATAATGTATAACCCCAGACAGACGCTTTTTAAAAATGCCCATGGTCTGGGGTGAAATCTATAAAAATCAAATCTTAAGAATTCTTAAAGTTCGTTATATGCAATTTAAAAATTTCATTCGATATTCTTCTTTTTTATTGCTAATCTTTCGTTTTCTACTATTATATTAGATGTTAAATGATTTAATTTTTTTAAAGATTCAATAGATACTCCGAATTTCTTTGAAATCCCGTGTAACGTATCTCCTTTTTCAATTGTATACATTTCATAGTCTTCTTCTAAATCAGTAACATACATCATTTTCCCTATTTGCTTACTTGTTTTTTCTCTTTCTATTAAAATATTATGCTCAATTAGTGTATCTATAATTTGTTTAGCACGAGCTTGATAAGTATGCTCCTGTACTGTTATTCGCCCCCGTTCTTGAATTTTCGCTTTCTTTTTTGGATGATTCAAAAAATAGCGTATTGCTTCAAGTGTTTCTTTTGATGATGAAACCGTAACTAAATCTTTCCCTGGTCTAAATATCTTCTTAACACCTGGAGTATCTAGCGTAAGAAGAAATCCACCTGATCCTAAAATTTCATACGTTCTTTGGGTAATTAGCTCTTGATAATTTTGTAACCCTATTATAATATCTGCCGAGTTATACACCTTATATGTCTCTAAATAGTGCATAGGACCATGAATCCAGTCTTTTGGTATATCCATGCCAAAAAAACGATCCATTTCATCCCATTTATTCCCCCAAAAATCAATACGAATATTTTTTTCCAAAAGCGGTCGAATTAGGACATTAAGGGCATGGCTTCTAAAATGATCAGGGTATTTTTCTAAAATATGAGGATATGCATTTGCAACAACTGCAATTGAACAATTGTATTCTGGGGATTTAGGAGATTTGTAGTGTGCTGTTTCTTCAAAGCCAAAGTCCAAATGAGCAGCTGGGACTCCTAATTGCCGATAGACTTTAACTGTTTTTGGACATATTGTAAACACAAAATCTGGTTTCATTCTTTTAACTAATGGTATAGACCAAATGTCTGTATAAGCAGGATCTTCCACCGCCCAATATATAAGGGGTATTGTTGTTTTCTTCATACATTCTCTTATTAAATCTTGCTTTATTTTTGTTTGTTCTTGCCCCCAACCAATTGAGATCACCAAATCCGGATTAAATTCTTCCAACATTTGCGAAAGATTTTTTGTTAACGGACCCGAAATTAAAACATCATGCCCATTTGCTTGAAATCCTCTCGGTAAGTTATTCTTCCATATATGGCTACTCTCTAAGAAAAGAATACGCATTTCATTTCACTCCTTAACCCACGCAATTATTTCAAATTTCTTACAATACATCTTAATTTTTAAGGTACTAAAAAAGACTACACGAGCATTTCACTTACTTTTACTATTTGGTATCCTTGTTTTTTCAATTCGGAGATTATAATATCTGTAGCAACAGCTGTTGGTTTTCCATTTAAATGAAATAATACAATATCCCCACCTTTAAGCTTTCCCAGTACTCTATTAACTATAGTTTCAACTGAAGGTTCTTTCCAATCAATTGAATCTATATTCCAATGAATTGTGTAGGGAAAACCGAGTTTACCAGCAATCTCTAGAATTTCTTTATTCCAATTTCCAAAGGGGGGCCGAAATAACGGACTTCCTTTCGTCTCTATAATTTTTTCAAAACACCTAGTTGTTTTCTTAAATTCCTTCATAATGTCCCTAGATGATAACTTCGTCAAATCCGGATGACTGTATGAATGATTTGCAATTTCATGCCCTTCTTTCACAATACGTTTAGCGAGACTTGGAAATTTTTCTACCCATGCACCTGTTAAAAACATCGTAGTTTGGATATCATGTTTTTTTAATACGTTTAAAATTTCTTCAGTCTTATCTGCATCAGCACCTGCATCGTAAGTTAATGAAATCATTTTTTTAGTATTTAATCCTTTTGAAATCAGTACAGATGGGAAAACCTTCAATTTAGAATCACTTGTATCAATTTTAATTAATTGACCTGCAAGAATATAGTCTGAATCCAATTCATTATCTAACTTAATTTTTTCTACTGAGATATCAAACCTTTTTGAAATACTTCCTAAAGTTTCTCCATGACAAATGGTATAATAATTATAATTTGTAAGCTCATGTTCATTTATTTTTCTTATTTTCAACGGTCTTCCAGCATCAATTTGATCGGAAGTAAGGTTGTTTAATTGTTTCATTGAACTGACAGTTATCCCTAGTTCATTTGCTATGCTAACTAATGTATCGCCATTGCGTACATTATAAATCTCAAACTCTCCCTGTTTATATGTCTTGTTCTTTTCATTTCCAAAAACATAATTACTTCTTTTCCCTCTAAATATCCCGTACTTTTTTAAAATATCAATCATATACTCTGCACGTTTCTCATAAGAATATTTTTCAACTGCTTTTCTTCCATTTTTTCTAATCTTTTCTCTCATTTCAGCATGCTGGAGGTAATAATTAACTAATTTAACAGTTTCCTCGGGTGAAGACGATGTTATAAGGTCTTTTCCCGCTTTGAATACACGATGAATTTCAGGAATATCGTTTGTTAAGAGAAGGCCTCCAGAGCCAAGTATTTCATACGTACGTTGCGTAAGCTGCGTAGGAAGATTTTGAAGCCCGATAATAATATCGGATGAGCTGTAAACTTTATTTGCATCTGTGTAATCAATATATCCATGAATCCACTCCCTTGGAATATCGACACCTAAAATATCCTTCATTTCATCCCAGTACCTACCATAAAAATCTATTCTAATATTATTTTCTAACAAAGGTTTGATTAATGTGTTTAATGATTGATGGCGAAAATGCTCTGGAAGATAACTCAATTTTTTAGGATATCCGTTTGCAACAAGTGCAACTGGGGCATAATATCTCGGGTCTCTATCCATTGGGTGATGGACAATTGGATGATAGCCGAAGTCTAAGTGTTCGGCAGGAATCCCCTTCTCTTTGTAAACTTCTACCATATCCGAGCAAATTGTAAATACAAAATCTGGGCGTGTTCTCTGTATATAAGGTAATGTAAAAATCTCTGTAGAAGTTGGATCTTCCGTTGCCCAGTAAACATGTGGAATATTAAATTTTTTCGTACATTCAAAAATCAATTGTTGTTTGAACTTAGATGAATTTTCTGGCCCCCATCCCATTGTTATAACTAAATCTGGTACAAAATCATCTATAAGCTTGTAAATAGTATGTTTATCTAAAGGGCCTGAAATCTTTACTTTATGTCCAGCATCACGAAACCCGTTTGGTAAACCATGAATCCACATTGGATGGCTCTCTAAAAATAAAATTCGCATATTTTCTCACCTCAAAAATGTGATATTTTTAACGTATTCCCCGAAAGAATTCTCCTTCCAGAGGCGTGTGAAGGGCCTAGCCCAACGATAGGTGGGAGATGAATTTCGGTTTGGCATAGCCAGAAACTTTTAATAAACTAGCTATATGAAGTTCTTTGATAACTTGATATAGAAGGTTGCAGGAAGAAAATAGCGTGCGAAAACCAAGCCATTCGGTTCCTGCGTAAAATATCAACCGTACCAAAAGAGCCTCCATGCGTTGGACATCTAGGGGTGGAACACCCCAAAGTAACGCTCAGGGAGACGAAAGGTTACTTTCGTCGTGGAACTGAGAAGCTCCCACTTCATGCTTTGCTAAGTGGCGAGTAGTTTACATATTTTTAATTCCTCTCCAACAAACGATCTATTGTTACAAATTCGTATCCTTTTGCGATTAATTCATCTATTAAAATTGGTAACGCCTTGACTGTCCCATCCAAGATTCCAGGGGACATTTTAAGAGAATGCTGTAATACTATGGCTCCTGGTGATAAGTCCTGTCTCACAATCGCAATGATTTCTTCAGCAGATAATCCTGTCCAATCTAACGTGTCAACTGACCACATGATTAATTTGTAACCTAATTCACTGATAAAATTTAGATCTGCATTAGTAAATTCACCATATGGTGGACGAAACAATGTTGTTTTTCTTTCTCCAGTTAATATAGTAATTTCATTTTCTGTACGAGATATTTCTTCATTTATTTGCGAAGTGGTTAAATTCGTGAATTTAGGATGGCTCCAACTATGGTTTCCTAACGTATGTCCTTCGTTCACAATACGCTTTAACACACTCGGACACCACTGAATTTGTTGCCCCACAACAAAAAAAGTAGCTGGAACTTTTTTGTTTTCTAGAAGATCTAAAATTTTAGGAGTGTAATAATCATCAGGACCATCGTCAAATGTTAAAGCTATCTTATTCCCAGCTGCGGCTCCTCTATAATAAACATTCGAATTCCATTTAGGTAAGGAATTCGTGATCAAGTATATTCGAGGAATTTCCATATTGGACCAAACAACTAACTCAAGTTTTTGAACAACGTAAAAAAATGGAATATATATTGTATCATTTATTTCAATAGGTGCAGTCAAAAGAGAATCATGTAAAACAGTTTTGCTTCCTTCTATAAAAACATCACTTTTACACTGGTTCTTAAATAATGTGAGCAAAAATTTATCCTTTTTCAAAACAATAGAATGGTTTTTACTATTATAATCAACTAAAATGCCTGCGTGTTTTAAAAACAAAACTGGAACCATAACATAACCATCTTGAATATAATAAGTTGTTAGCACCGTTTTCCCATCTACATAAATCTCTATCTGTTCTGTTTTCATTTTTTAATCCTCCTATCCTTGTTATTTAAAAATTAAAGTTTTAAATAACCTCCTCGCTTACTATAAGTAAAAAAACAATGGAGAATACCGCAAAACTATAGCTATAATGAAAGCAGCTTACTTACCGTACATATATTAAAATTACGATTTAAAATCAATTTTAATATATTCGGTAATGCCTTAACCGTTACTTCAGTTGGATGGATCAGAATAATGGATCCATTTTTCAAGTTAGAATTTACTTTATCTATAATTTCATCTGCATGATTTGTATTCCAATCTAGAGTATCTAATGAACTAATAATTGTTGTCATACCTTCTTGAGAAGCTATCTCTACTATTCTTTCATTACATGCGGCATATGGAGGAGTAAAGAACTTAGGTGTAACTTTAAGTTCTTTAAAAAGGATTTCATTTGTACTTTTTAATTCCCATTTAATATAATCATCCGTTAATCCTCTCATATCAAGATGTGAATACGCATGACTTCCAATCTCATGTCCCTCATCCCTTATCTTTCGAGCTAAATGAGGATATTTATGAATCCAAAGCCCTTCTAAAAAAAACGTGAATTTGCAGTTGTAATTTTTCATAATCTCCAATAATTCTAAAACGTATTGATTTCCCCATGATACATTAATTATGATCGAAATTAAGTATTTATCGGGCTGTCCAAAATATATAGGGTTTATACTCTGGTTCGTATTTCTAAATTGAGAATTCTGTTTAGCAACAATAGGAAAAAAGTCATAAATTTTATTTTTATCCATTACATTCCACACACTTCTTCAATATCATTTTTCATATCCCTCACTATTTCTAAAACTCTTGTCTTATTTTATATGCTTCTATACATCTAAATGATTGGGGGAATTAACCTCATAACATTGCTTATTCCAGTATGCTCTTTATACATATTAGTAAAAGAATACTTAATGATTCGAAGTTTGTGGATTCATATTACAGAATTATCAGGAGGGAAAATAGAAAATTATTCAAGTTACTATACATTAAAAAAACTGAAAAAATCAGGAGAGATTTTAAAAATCGTAAGGAAGAATATTTTAAAATCCCAATATAAATTTAACGTATTCCCCGAAAGAATTCTCCTTCCTCAAGCGTGTGAAGGGCGTAGCCCAACGATAGTGGGAGATGAATTTCGGTTTGGCACAGCCAAACACTTTTGATAAATTAGCCATATGAAGTTCTTTGATAACTTGATATAGAAGGTTGCAGGAAGAAAATAGCGTGCGAAAACCAAGCCATTCGGTTCCTGCGTAAAATATCAACCGTACTAAAAGAGCGACCATGCGTTGGACATCTAGGGGTGGAACACCCCAAAGTAACGCTCAGGGAGACGAAAGGTTACTTTCGTCGCGGAACTGAGAAGCTCCCACTTCAAGCTTTGCTAAGTGGCGAGTAGTTCACATTTGGATAAATAATCATTATTTTAAAGATACACGTATAGTTCTTACACATAACATCAGTAACTGTTACTATAAGAGGCTTGTCCGAAGAGATATAACATACAGTTCTTTCCTTTGACTTGACCGAATAAAACTCAATATTACGTATATAATGTATACACATGGTAATCTTTTTCCTTGGATGAGCAGTTAGCTTTTGCTAGCTGCTCTCTTGTTTGAAAAGAAATTTTCATTACATTCCTTTTCATTTGTGTATAACATTTTCAACCACGTATTATACTATAACTGTAACTTCAAGTTACATATCCGTATTTGTAGGGCCTAATTTCTTTTGTGCAACAAAGTGGTTAGCAAATTAAGCTGACTGCTTTGTTGTGCCAAATAAAGTTAGTATGAGATATTTGCACCCCAATGAATGACTCACATATATTATTATGAGTGCTACACCTCTCTCTCTCAGGGACCCACTTAATAAGAGCACTAATTAAAAGTGCTCTTATTCGTTTTTTTGAATAAATCCCCGAATACTGTTCATACTTTGAATACGCCAGTCTGTAACAATTGATTTCCCCTTTAAAACGGAGCAGTTAACTTTTGCTAGCTGTTCTTTTATTGCTTGCCACTTCAACCCATTCACCATCGTATATTATCCAACCATCATGACCGTACAATTCTTCTTGCCTCTTCCTTTTACCTCGCTCATCGCTTTCGATAACTTCTTTAATTTTTCTTAATTTCAAGAAAAATAACTCTGTTCTTTTTTTATATTAATATATGATAATGATTGCTAGTTAATAAACTTACATAAATGCTTTTAAAAGTTCTTGAACTAACGGAATTATTCCATCTAAAAATTTTAAAACTGCCATTGCGACTTCCATATTCCTTCCTCCCCTTTGTTGCTACTAAGATTTGATTTATCTGTATGTCCTCATCATGGTAATCGCTTACATTTTATCAATACAATTTTATTTGCATATAGAATTGTATCAGGTTTCCTTTAGACTAAACTCCTTCTCTTAGTCTTTTTATATAAAAAACGACCTCTATTACAAATGTGAAGGTCGTTTTTTGATTAAACTTAATTTCATGTTTGGGAGCTCTGACTAACAATTTGGTTCAAAGCCTCTTTTATTGATATAGTAGGGCGACCAAGTAATTTTTCTAAATCATTGCTCTCTACTTCTAATCCACCTTCTCGAATACCCTTTTGTATGTTTACGTACATAGGAATGTAAGCTTCTGGAACCCCTGCTACCCTCATCATGTTGGTGTTGGCATAAGTATCATCATCGGCTTGCTGTACAAGTATTTCTTTCCCAAATACATCTCCAAGAACAGATACTAGTTCCTCTTGCATCATTCATCATTAACTTACCGAAAAGTACGTAAACTATGTTCTCGTGTCCTTCTCCAGTTAATATATTTGCTGCCGGCCTCCGCAAAATCATGTCGAAGTGCCCAGCAGATGTCATCCAAGGTGCTCCTACCATCGCGGCTTTTATGCTTCCGATTTCATTTTTCAAATACCAATTATTTCGTAAAAACGAATACGGAATACCTGTTTTCAAAATAGATTCTTCTCTATTTCACTTCAAATCCTATATGTCCTTATGAAATTGGTACAAATATTAGTTAATTGACTGATGCTTGTACCTTCATCGATTGAGTTCGTTTGTTTTGTTATCTTTCCTTAACAACAAACAAGACGCCACCAAGATCACGGCAGCGCCTACGATAATTACTATTGGTTTAATTCATTTATTTACCTTCACGTCATGTATTTCTTTGCTTCCATACCCCATTCTCTTTACGATAAGTATTTTTTCCACTCATAAAGTCAGCTGTATTACCAGGAATGCTATATCTCTTATTCTTTTTCTTTGCCTTCTTCTTCAACCTTTTCTCTTCTTGAACAGCTTGCAAATCCGCCTTCCATTGTTTCAACAAATCCTTTTCACGTCGCATCGAATTTGTACCCCTTGGATTAAAATATGAATTAATCAGATTCTATTCATTTATATAATCATTTAATCCAAATGTCCATTTTGGACAAAAAAATAGCACCTTACGATTGCAGGTGCTCAAATATATGAAAGGGGGGACTACCCTATACTCCAATATATGCTTGTCCTTATTAAATGTTGCAATATAAAAAGAGTACCTGTCATTAGGTACCCTTCAACAAATAAGTATGGCGCTCCAAGTCTCACCTCATATGATAACTCGTCCCACGATTCATCATATGATTGTCTTATTAGAATGTTCACTGGTTTAATGTGTAATTTCTATACAACAAAGAAAAATTACCCGTTTTGGATGCTTTTCTTATCTATACCTGCGCAACTACTTGAACTACCCCCACTTCTAAACGAAGCGAAAGTGGGGATAGTTCAAAAAGTTCACTTCCGTATAACTTGTCCAATATTGTTTACACTACAACTGCAACTTAAAGTTACACATCATTACATGTAGGGCCTAATTTCTTTTGTACAATAAGTAATTAGTTAATTGAGCTAGCTACTTTGTTGTGTCAAATATAGTTTTTATCACTTTAGCCAAGAAGACTCCTTCCTCAAGGAACGCGAAGTGAGTAGGTGGGAGATGAATTGGCTAAAATGATAAAAAGTTTACTTTCGTAAAACAAAAAAGGGAACCTATTCAATAGGTCCCTCATTTTTATTCTATATTTTAATTTTTTTAAATTGCTAGATATAAAATTGTATATAGTATTGTTCCTAACATTATCTACACGCATCTCGTGCAAAGCACCAACATAACACGAACAAACCTCCCCTTCATTAGACAAACGATATTCAACCATTTCAATCCAGAGATTTTGGACAAACTCATCCTTTTAATCGCGTTTCTTCTTACGAAAATAAGTGTTTGTTTCCATAGGTGGTTCGGGAGTCATAGAATCACTTTCTTCCTCAGCTTTATTATTCTGTTCTTTCCCCTAAAATTCCAATATCCCCATAACTTCCTTCGTAAATAGTTTAAAATCGGTTAAATGCTTTTCAATAATTTGACGAACAATATCTAAATTTACACTTTGATAATCATGAACAGCAATATTACGAAATCCAACCATCGCCTTTAACTTATTTGCTAGCTCTGCGCTAAGTAATCCTGCTGTAACCAATAAATCAAAAGCCTCTCGACTAGATTGAGGTAGTCCTAATTTTTTCCCAGCAACAATATGCATCGCTAAATCAATACTCGCTTCACAAGCTCTTTGTATATTCAATATTATTGAATCTTGCTTTGTAAAGTCCTCTAAATTTTCAGGGTCATTTCCATACACATCTTGGATTCTTTTTATACAACGCTCTATTGTAGAAATTTTATTTAAAATAACCTCATTCTTCATATATAGAACCTCTTTTCTTTATATCATCAAATACTATCTGGCGTTCCTCATTCAATTTTGAATACATTTTTAAGGTTTTCATTTCAAAAATAGCCTTACGTTCTTCATCCGAACAAAATATCGTCTTTCCTGTATGTATAATCTGAGCTTGAAAAACTGTAGAAGCTTCGGATAAATCAACTAAATCAACATCTTTATGAACAATGTTAGCTAACTCTTGTGCTAATAAAAAACGTTCATAGTTCCCTAAAGTTGTGTCACTTACATAAGCTATATCAATATCACTATCTTCTCGTTCTCTGTTCTCAGCCGTTGATCCAAACACAATTATCCAATAGGGATTCACCGTCTCTTGTAATTTTTCTATAATAGCTGTTATCATGCTTTGAAAAATCATTAAATTAATCCCCCTTAGTATACTTGAATTTTATTATATCATAACCATTATATAACCTTTTCAGCTACGTAGTATGATACATTAAGAAAATTAATACACCCTCCTCATTTTATACTTTTATATTATTTTGTTGCAAAACTAAAATATAAACAAAATTTTATATATCAGAAAAACTCATTATATGTAGAATCTCATCTAATTAATCTTAATCCAGATATAATCATCTTCATACTTAACATTTAATTTTGATCGAATTCCCTTCATATAGGCCTCTAATTGTTTTGTAAATTCCTGATCATATCTATTTACGTCTAAATATAACTTAACTATATTTCCTTTCGTTAAATCAAACTCCCATTTCAGAAAATTATGTAGCATATTTTTCTTATTCATGTAATTATTAGCTTCCATATAATCTAGTAATTCGTATAAATTATAGTATACCAAGCTATTTGGTTTAAGTTCTTCACATTTTGGACAGTATTCTCTATATCTATCTTGTAATTGCATAATCATTTCTGTCCCACATTGATTACAGTTATACATGTAGCATTCTCCTTTACTGGATAACCCAATTCATCTCTCTTATGCTCTTCCTACCCTTAAAGTTTAATATTATACTATTTCGCTTTAAAAATATTCCTCTCATGCCACTTAAAATATAAATTTATTCTCTAGGTGAATTTCTATCTTAGCTTTTGGTATTAATCCAAATAGCGAATAATCCGTCTCTACTATTTAAAAGCACTATGAGTATATCGAAGATTTCATCTTTATGCATGAAGGGTATTTTTAATTTTCATAATATTAATATTGTTTAGGATCTACATATGTATTATTATAAATAATGGTATATTAGTAAATTTTTTATATTAATTCTATTCAATCTCTAAAAATATGAGTCTTGGAGGCGTTGTTGTGCGTAAAAAATGGAAAATCGGGCTAATGAGTTCTCTTCTTGCCTGTACAACCTTTACATCTGTTGCATTTGCAGCAGAAAAACCAGTCGACCAACCCAAATGGGAGGAGTGGTTAAACGGACATGCAAAAATATTACATGAACCCACTTCCCAAACAACAGAAGATTTATCATTTCTTAAAGAGGAGGTAAAAGACAAGAGGATTGTTGTACTTGGCGAAAGTACACATGGTGCGAAAGAAATCAATCAATCCAAAATACGAATAATTAAGTACTTACATGAGGAAATGGGATATGATGTGATTGCATTTGAATCAGGGCTTGCGGAAGCATCAGCTGTTCAGCAAAATTTTGACCGCTTAACCGCTACGGAAGCAATGAGGCAATCATTAGAAGGTGTATGGCAAACAGAGGAAATTGAACAATTGTTTATCTATATGAAAGAACAAAAAGAAAAAGGAAAGCCAATCACATTAGCTGGTTTTGATATGAATTTGTTTTATAAATCTTCATTCCACTCCTATGCGAAAGACTGGTTGCAAAAATTAAGTCCTGAAATGGCGTCTGAATTTGATGCAGCAGTAACAGAGTTGATTAAACTGGATAGGTATTACAATGGATATGAGGCATATCCCTATGATCAATTTAAAATTGAAATACAGCCCGTAATCAACAAGTTTGAAAAGGTTAGAACGTTTATTCAGAATCATAAATCTGAATTGTCTCAAGTTGCACCTCATGCCACGTATGATGTAGACTTTCTGGAGAAATCAATTAATATACGGATTGATGCGATTAAAACGCATTTAGATGCTGAAATGAAATTTAAAGGTGGTATCTACTCCCCTAACCTTAAAGACTACGCTTCTTATATCCGAGATCAAAAAATGGCACAAAACTTAGCATGGCTCACTGAAATGCAGTATAAAAACCAAAAAATCATTGTGTGGGGGCATAATTATCATATTCGAAAACAAAATTCAAAAATGATATTAGATTGGACGAAGGCGCAGCAATACAATTATGTAGGCCCAAATATGATGGATTATCTTCCGCAGCGCATTAAAAACCAAATGTACACAATTGGAGTGTTTGCGTATAGTGGGAGCAGTTGGAATAATCAACATGACGAAGTTGTTCCTGTACATAACGAACATGAAGAACAAAGTGTTGAAAAAATTATCAGCACTGTCAGAAGTCCAAATGTCTTTGTAAACTTAAAGGGAGAAAGTAACCGACCAGAAACGTCATGGATGTTTACCCCAACTGCTGCAAGTTACTGGGGGATCAAAAAGCGAGAAGAAATCATGATTCCTATCGAACAATATGATGGCATTCTATGGTTAGAAAAGACTTCACCTTCCGTTCTTAAGTAAAATAAAGAGCATCCTTACATGTTAAGGGTGCTCTTTTTCTTGTCATGATTATACATAATACTGAATTCTTAACTTGATGGCATTGAACGATACCCCTATAGCACCTAATAGAACACAAGTAATATTGTGTTCTATTAGGTTACCGTCGCTTCAGTAACTAACTTTGAAAGAATTTGAATAATATTTTGTTGACTTTTATATAATACATATTTCCATCTTTTCTACTGGTAACTAATTTTTCTTTTTTTAGTACCTGAAGGTGTCTAGAAGCTGCGCCCTCGCTTAAATGACAAATTTGTGCCAAAGATTGTGTTGTTAATGAACGCTCTTGTAATATTCTCAAAATTTGCAGCCTTGAAGGCTCTCCTAATGCTCGGTAAATATCTACCATTTTTTCAATAGGTTGTTCTGGGAATGCCTGTTCTCTTGCGATTGAAGAATCATAAACAATAACAACACCTTCTTTTATTTCATCTACAAAAAAATGAGGCCAAACAAAATAACTAGGCTTGAACTACCCCCACTTTCACTTCGTTTAGAAGTGAAAGTGGGGGTAGTTCAATTTCTGTTACTAACTTCCTTCTAGCCTGTATATACCCATGTAAGACACTAGATAAAAGGAGCAGAATCATGAACATTAAGTTAAAGATTAATATTTCATCAGAGTTTATTATTGCTATTGGCGGACTAATTACAGTTCTCCATCAGGCAGGAATCATTTGATTCTTGCTTTTCTTTTTCGTTCGTTGTGTACGTTTGTTTTGCTACTCCTTATCTTTCCTTAACAACAAACAAGACGCCACCCAGATAAAGGCAGCGCCTACAATAGTAGTTATAAATTTAATCAAATCATATTTACTCTCATTTTTACTTATTTCCTTGCTTCCATACCCCATTCTTTTTGTGATAGATATCCTTGCTAGTCATGAAGTGAAACGAGCTACCCGGAATATAATATCTCTTCCGCTTCTTTCTATTTTTCTCTCTCGTTCCTTTTGTTTAGCAATCTCTTGTAAATCTGCTTTCCATTATCTTATTAACTCTTTCTTTCGCATCGGATAATGTTCCCCTTGAATAAAGTAATCGCTAAAGAAACACTTCTCATCAATATATATCATCCTTCTTTTCAATTGTCCATTTTATTCAAAATAAAAAGTTCACCAATTAAGGCGAACTTTTTATGTAACTAGTTCTGCGAGTTTCGTTCACATCATAAGGTTCGTTATTTGAAAAACAAAGAAGTTTTTCATGATATATAATATGTGTCTCTAAGATAAATGTGCTTATACCCAATTTCTTTTTAAGTATCCAGTTTGTTTATTAATGTGTAATTTCTATATAACAAAGAAAAAAGCACCCGTACCGCCTTGCCCGCCCTACTATGCGGTATACGTTACCGTGACATTCTCGCATAAGAACGTTTCACTTATAGGTGTACTAATCCTCTTCGATATGCGGTTGTCAAAGGGCTTGTACATATAATTTATAATTTTTAGCATTTTATTTAATCCCCCGAAAAGTTCGCGTTTTGTTCGCTATTTTTAGATGATTCCAAGTGCTGTAGCAATCAATTTAACCGCACTCTGCTTCTTCTCATAGAAATAAGTCTTCTTGAGTAATAGATCGTGATAAACATCTGAATCTTTTACTCTCTCGTTCGTCAGAAACTTACACTCAACGATTTTACGCTCATCCTCATCTAATAAATTGTTAAGGGCCTTCTCAACCTGTTGCACCTTCCATTTACTCATGTTTCTAGAATCACGTAACTCAGGGAATAAACTAATTCCTTCCTGCTCTACATCATTACTGAATCGCATCTTAAGTGCTCTGTATTCCTTTAATACACTTACTACTTCCTTTTGTACTTTCTTATCATCGATAGCCCGTAATAAAGTTAATTGTCTTTCCATGAAGGAATCCCCCTATTTCGAATTTTGGTTTTTACATTTACATCAGGTACGTGAAATTTTACTATCTCTTTGTTGAATAAGGAAAACATGCTTAGTAAAGTAGCCCCCACCATTCTACTCTGCATGGTTCCGTTATCCATTAAGCCTTTGATAACTTACGTTTCTTGTTAACCATCTTCTCTTTCACTGCTTCAATGTTCTTTGCTACCTTTTGATGGTCCTGATCAAATTGAATCATTCCATCGAACATAACTGGAGTCACTGCTTCATCTACGTATTGTAAGTAATCAACTGGCGCTCGTTCTGTCTGTTCTATTAAGTATCCATAAATATCAAGGTCTGCTCTTGGTATAGACTTCTTTCCCTTTGGTTGATGAGACATCCCTACATAAGATTGAATGACTGATAGTGGCACCACGAATACTGACTTGTCCTTACTGAACTCAATAAGGAAGAAACAAATCGCTCCCATCTTCTCTGCTTTCTCCAGATAATCTAATTGGTGCTGCATTTACTATTAGGAATACGAATTTTTAGAGGGGAATTATATTGGATGAGTTTTTATCTTCTGCTGCATTAAACCCTGGTTCGATTGGACCTACACTTCCACCTATGCAGCCTTTTCAGTTCCCTACTGGGCCTACCGGGCCAAGCTTATCTTTCACTCGCTTAATCTTTACTCTTACATTCATTCTGTTACGCTCCTTTTAATGAACTTTCAATTTGTCTCTTACGTGTAAGTAGATCATCTAAATTTCCTTCTGTTTTCTTTTTCTTAAGCCCTAACATATTTAAATGTAGTTTCATGTTGCTTATATCTGAATTAACACTTTCTAATTCTGATTCGAGTTGAATTCTCGTTTCTTTTTTCAATATGCACTTCGTGAATATCGATGGTATCAATCGCTGCACCGCAAATATCACAATATGATTTAGACGGAGCTCCATAATTTAACAATTTCACATCCCCCTTTTACGCCTCTATGAATCTTTGAAGACGTTGCTTAGCAATCTCTCTTCTATAGCTTTCCGCTTTATTTTCAACCGTAAGGCTTGTTTCAACCATTCAATCATATGAACGCTTCCCTACTTGATTCTGTAGTTCTTTAAGTTGTAGATTACTTGTATATAAGGGAGGGAGTTCTTTTCTATAGCGTCCATCTATAATATTGAATAAATGACTATAATGAATTAGGAAACAACGCTCCGATGCTTTTCTCGCATACATACGCTAAGGGGAAATATCTTTTACCGATGAATGGACAAATGAAAGATAATGAGTTTAATAAATATAAAGAAGTTATGGATAAAATAATTAAGTAAGTTAACGAATGCGTTTTCAATACTTGGGATGTATGATAAAATAATATTTGGATGGGAGTCCAACACTCATATTATTAAAATTAAAGTGGTTATCAAGTCGGAGGAAGGCACCTTAGGGTGTCTTTTCTTTATTTTCAAAAGGACCTGCTCAATTCATCCTTAAAAACATAAGGTAAAGTGAACTCATTAAAATACATGAATGACCCTTGTTTTCCCCTCTTATCTAAAAGAGGATCTATTATGGGATTTGGTGGTAGTTGCGGCGGAGGTTGCGGTTTTGCTGGAGGATTTGCTTTAATAGTTGTATTACTTATTTTATTAATAATCATTGGAGCTTCTTGAATCTGCTAAAAAACTATGGGAAAAGACACTCTTATATGGGTGTCTTTTTTACGGCAATATATCAATACTTTCTTTTTGACAAATGGTAAAGAGAGTTTTGCTTTTTATCTTTTATTAATAACGAGATTTAATTTCTAGTTAATCAGGTATATAAGGAAAAGGAGCTAACAATAAATTGTTAACCTCTCAGCTTAAAGCAAAATAGTATCTTTCCTTATTTTTTAATATCTAGGTTGTGATTTAATATTGGTAAGATGAGCATCAAACATATCAATTATTTCAAGAAATCTATCTGCTTCACGAAATACATGGTCTGCTAATAATGGATGAATAATACTCTTTATTTTACATTGCTCAATTAAATCACGTGCCGTTTTCTTAAAATCCCGAAGAGATGTGACTGACACACGATTTTGATCTAAAAATTGATCCAAAAGAGGAACTGTTTGAGATTGTGGTTTCATAGATTCTCAGTCAATTGCTTGATACATTAATTCATCAAAATCATTGCTAAAATTCCGTGCTGTATCTACAAGCTTTCTTTCCGATGGATCAAGAAGATGACCAATAAATTTAGCATGGTCTGCCATAATTCTTAAAAAGAAAACATTTTCTTTAATAATAGCATCAGGAAGGGCATCTAATTTCCCTTCATTTAATTCAATTAAACGTTTTCTAAAATAATCAGCTTCCCTACTTGTATGGTCAACTAACAGTGGAAAATTATTTTGCCCTGGCAATTTACATGTGAGAATTAATCCTAGAATTTTTCGTTTAAATCCCCAAATATTAGTTGCAGCTTGTTGTACTTCTGAATTAAATCTTTTTATTTGCCCAGGATCTGTTTCATTTGTATAGGAATACGCTATTTGTTCGATATGTTCAAACAATCGGTAAAATTGATTAGCTTCTTCGATTAGTTGGGTATCCTCACATCTAAACCCCAATCGAAGAAAAAGAGAATGCTCCTTCATGATTCTAGACCAAAAACGAATTTCATTTAATGATCGTTCAACAAACATTACAGACGTAACACCCGTATCAGGATGTAATGAGGTTTCATCCCTATTCATTCTCAATCCCCCCAGTAAATACTAAGTTAGTTCTATTCTTATGAGTAAATATATATATAAATACCATCAAAAAAGGTTCATGATGAATAATGATAAATCTCATATACATGTAAAATTAACCTAACCTATCATTATCGATAGCCAAAGCAAGCCCACTCCTTATCTATTTGTATATAAAGAGTGGGCTTGCTTTTCTTCTGAAGTTTTCCTTGCACACCCCTAGCTTGATGGCGATGGTCGGAAAAAACCACGCTAAGCACAAAATACAGTAAGCTGCCCATATGGACAGCTTATTTACATAATTATCGTTCTCGGAAGTTCTACACTTTATGTTCGGGATGGAAATCTAATAAGTTAGTTCAGATTATGAAGGCCAGGCGTAGTGTTTTAATATAGAGTTGGAGTTGGAGTTGGAGTCGGAGGAGAACAATGGAAAGAAACAATATCGTTTATAGCAACTGAATAATGATTCCATCTCCCGCCGAAAAACCTATAGCCATAAACTCTTTCGTGCCCAACAGTCGTCAAAAAAAACCAGAAATTGTCTCCGTTTCTAAGCGACAGATATGTGAACCGAAATATACAATTTTGAAGACCCCAAGGACTCTGGGCATAGAGTGGCATTTGTCGTATATATACCATGATTCGAGGTTCACTCCTTATTGAAATTAGACTTATAACTAATTTTATGCTTAGGGTCAAAGCTTAGATTGGATGTATGCCTAGTAGCCTACTTAAATTCAATTTTGAATGTATATCGTATACATGTCAGGTTAACATAACGTCCTTTATGTGTTGTAGTCTTAAAGATGGAATAGATAAAGCAACTCAACATATTTTTAAGGATTTACTCCTACACCAAATGGTGCGAGAAATCCTGGAATTGTAGTAATTACAGTATTAGTTATTCCATTTATTAAAGAAATATTGTTGCTTTCAAAATTTGCTGCGTAAATTCGATTAGTTAATGGATTAATTCCAATTCCTTTTGGAGAATTTCCTACAATAATAGTGGTAATTACTGTATTAGTTGCTCCACTAATTACAGAAACATTGTTGGTGAATGCATTTACTACATAAATGAGGTTGGTAGATGTATTAACTCCTAAAAAGATTGGAGAATTTCCAACAGAAATTGTAGTAACTACTGTATTGGTTCCTCCATCAATTACAGAAACATTGTTGCTCCCAGAATTTGTTACATAAATTTGGTTAGTTAATGGATTTATTCCTATTTGTTCTGGACCAATTCCAACAGAAATTGTAGTAATTACGGTATTAGTTATTCCATTTATCACAGAAATATTGTTGTTTGAAAAATTTGTTACATAAATTCGATTAGTTAATGGATTAACTCCTACCCCTTGTGGAAAAATCCCAACAGAAATTGTAGTAATCACGGTATTAGTTGCTCCATTAATTACAGAAACATTATTGGTGAGTGCATTTACTACATAAATGAGGTTGGTAGATATATTGATTCCCACTACTGTTGGTAAAGTTCCAACAGGAATAGTAGTAATTACACTATTTGTTAGTCCATCAATTACAGAAACGCTGTTGCTGTTTCCATTTGCTACATAAATTTGATTGGTAGATGTATTAATGCCTATTCCTCTTGGGCCAAATCCAACAGGAATGGTAACAATTCTAGTATTAGTTGTTCCATTAATTACCGATATGTCATTATTTCCTATATTTGATACATAAATTCGATTGGTAGATAATAGTCCAGTAGGCCCAGTGTTTCTCGTAGGTCCGGTGTCTCTTGTTGGTTCCGTCGGTTCTGGTGGCCCTCCAGATGGCCCGGTTGGACCAGTATCTCCTGTTGTTTCTGTCGGTCCTGTTGGCAAAGTAAAAGAAGGAATAGATGGTACTGTAGGACCAATCAAATTTAGATCTAATGCAGGGGCATTTAATAAATCATCCGGTATAAGACCATCCCATTTCTTTTTATTAAACATGATTCACCTCCAAAAACTTTTATCCTAACTAATAAATGCATGAAATAAACAAAATAAAAGTAATAAAAAAACGTTATATTATTTTTATGAAGCATGTTATATATAAATCACCTTTTTATAAACTAGTTTTATATTTTTAGTTTTGTATACTTTATACATATTGAGTTAACATAACGTCCTATTATCAGTAGCAAGGAAAAGGAGGAACCCTACTCTCCCAAGGGAACCTCCTTTTTTCGTTCAATGGACCTATGCATTTTTTTATACATTCCTATTCTGGTGCGGTTTTAGGTTTCTCGATTGTTGTTGGATCAACCCAAAAACTGTATTAAATCTTGCATGCTCCTAGGGTCACTATATATGAACACTACGTATTTGACTTTCTCAATGACCAACATTACTTAACGTGGTAAAATAGTATTCGGATGGGAATCCAATGTTATTAAAATTAAAGTGGTTATCAAGTCGGAGGAAGGCACCTTAGGATGTCTTTTTAAAATATATAAGCGCACCATCCCTTTCCTAATAGAGGCCCTCCTCATGCCTCCTTACAGGGAGAATGAGGGAGCATTTTTTATTTACCCAATTACCGAGCTTTCAAATGTTTGAAATAGTTACCTATCCCCTAATCACCGAGTATGTTTATTCCTCTAAATCACTTTCCATAATAATAAATAAAGACAAACCCTTTATCCTTAAGATACAAAATCTTTCTCAAGAGTATCAAACTCGGTGATTAGGGTAGAGTGGTATACATCATTTAGATGGTTGCAACCCCTCTCCTTTTTTGGAACGGTTCATGACTTCTAATAATAAATATTCTTTTACTGTTAGCTCAACCGTTGGGCAATATTCAACCTTTGATAATTTGTGAAATAAAGAAAGGTATTCGTGTAATTTTTGAATCATTTCATCTAAAGTGATTTCTCCTACACCGTATTCGATTACTAGACTTAAAAATATCTCTATATCTATTAGACTTGGTTCAATTAGGGAAATAATTTGCTGTACCTTCGGTAAAATAACTGTTTCATAACGTTCTTTGAATAGTTCTATGTCCTCTGGTGCGGGTTCATTATCACATAGCTTTTTAAAAGATATCACACGAATATCATTTTGTAATGAATCAATACGCTCTTCATAAAACGTTTTGTCGAACCCTTCTTTGTCAGCAATATCATAATGAAGTTCTGTTTGTGATCTACGCTTGTTCTTATAAGAATCCATAAGGATTTTCTCTTTTTCGTTAAACATCATGATAAAAACGGTACGTTCTAGATTCATGATGTTGTTTGCTATGCTTAATATTTCATCTAACACTTTTGCACGTTCTTCTTCACTTAACTTTTTCATAGAGGATGGAACAAGGTTTTTGACATTCTCAAAAGACTCGGAATTAATAATATGTTGAAGAGAAAATTGAACGACTTCTGGTAAACAAGGATCAGTTGTTTTGTCTAAGAGTAACAAATCTTTAATCGTTCGTACTGTATTTTTAATCTCTTTTTGAGCTTGTTGAACTTTTTCTATACTTCTTTCCATGTATTCTGGTTGTTTAAGACGATTAAAGATGTATTCTCTTCTTTCTTCAAAATGTTGCTGTAAACGTGACATAGTTGTATCCCCCTCTATTTTCTGAATTGATTTAAAATTCCTCTTAAATTGTATCATTAAAGTTTATGAATTGGAGACGGTAGCAAGGTTTATTTACAAAGACAATGTAAAAAGACAATAAAGCTATTTAATTTTAAAACCTAAAACAAGCATAACCCCGTTCTAAATTTAGGACGGGGTTAAAATATAGTTGTTTAATTTTCGATATAAGATACTTCACTGTACTCAAAAAATATAACAATAAAGTCGTTTAATAATTTAAGGTTTGTTCAACAATAGCGCCCTTTTATTGAGCAATTGGTTGAAATTTTATTGTTAAAAATTAATTAAAGACAGGTGTTCTCTAGGATAATCCTAAGTATAAATAATATTGTAAGTCGGTTTGACAACTCCACTAGAGTACTGTTTCATGTCCACTAACTTTAAGTTAAGACGTGGCTTTACGCTTCCGAATAGAGAAATACCTTCACCGACTATAATTGGGTTAACCTTCAGCACCAATTGATCAATGAGTTTATGTTTAATCAACGACCCAGCTAATTCTCCGCCTCCACATAGCCAAATTTTACCCTTCCCTTGCTGCTTGAGATTCTTAATAAATCCTATAGCATCACCTTTGATAAGTTCGACCTCTTCGTTTGACTCAAACTGCATGGAGTTTGAAAATATGTAATGTTTTATGCCCTTATAGCCAGGTTCACCTGGTTTAGCACCGAATTGAAATCCAAACTCATATGTTTTTCCACCCATCAATACGGCATCGTATTGATGAATATCTGATAAAAAATCTGGGACATGATCCCCATCAAATAAAAATCTAGAATTATTAATATTTCCATCTATCATACCTTGATCTGCAATAAAGTTATCTAGTGAAACTGCAACATGATAAATCAATTCAGCCATTCAGTTATCCCTCCAGGAAAATGAATTACCTAATTAATTCTATAAAACTGGTTTCATTTCCTTTTCTTATTAACCAACCTGTCCCGGTTAACTCAATAAGCTTTATTCCATTAAATGGCCCAATTGTTGAATAGCATGACCAGCGTTTTTTAAACAACTTTATTATGTTTTAAACAACTTTATTATTTCTGTACAGACAAGTTTTGAAATTGTATATCCCAAACTCATTAATAAAAACAAAGTACCATACGAAATATTACTTACCGTTTATGGAATTCTTTTTTGGTATTGTTTTATTTTTTATTACTCATTACGGCACGTGAAATTATTGTGTGTCGTAGTAAAAAAGCCCCCATATTTTTGAACACAAAAAAGGAGAAATCCTATGATTTTTTGTTCAATATTATCGCGTCCAAAAATATACAATTTTCTGAACAGTTCTTTCTTTTATTAATGAGAATTCAGAAAAATATACATAATGCACTTATTAAAAGTAATATTTTTACTAATTATTTATTGACTCTAATCTAAAATAGTTGTAATATTATGAAAAATAAATAGTACAATTTCATTAATTTTATACATAAAACGCAATGAACAGGAGTAGTAAGGAGTGATGAATTGCTTAGAGAGCTGCGGGTTGGTGAAACGCAGACAAGGAGTCGCCTGAACTCACCTGGGAGCGGTATGGCCGAATATGTATTAGGTCTTAACGGTTTACCTTCGTAAATGGGTAGAAAAGTGAATTCAATTAAATTTTGAATTAACAAGAGTGGTACCGCGGAAGGCAAAGCCTATCGTCTCTTATAAGTAGAGACGATAGGCTTTTTTGTTTCATCATACAGGATATCTTGTGCAAAGAAGAATTATATAACTTTTCACAGCTAAAACTCGATAAACCATAGGAGGGATATTTAGGTGAATAGAAAAGAATGTATTGAATCAGGTGGCACTACTTATCAGAAGTTTCTATGGATAGGAGAAAAAAATCCGGCCATCCATCAGATTAAATTGGATACATATAATGAGATAGTTATAGGAAGATATGGTGGTAACAAGCAAGCGGGCGCCTATAAAAATGAAGATGGTGCTATGACTGGGAAGGGAAATGACTGGGAATTTGCTATGATTTTAGATGGCCACAACACTGCGGAAAGCGTCCACTTAGTAGTGAACACAATTGAAAATGAATGGCATACAATTGTATCTATATTAGATATGTCTGTAGAAGTTGCTCTTCAATTAGTTAAAACACATATTATATCTGTATTTCAATCCCAAGATTTTCTTGAGTCATGTAAGCAAGTACAAGGTGAGACAGCCTGTCTCATTTGTGTGAGAAAAGCCAACTATGTATGGTGGCTATCAATTGGTGACTGCTTAATTTATCTGTTGCATGAGGAATTACATAAATTGGGCCAATACGCCCTAAATCAACGTCATTTTTATGAGTGGATTGGTGATGTTAATACGTTCTCATTACCTATCCCTTGTTATTCTTCTGGCATTAAGGAATTAAGAACAGGCCATAATCGCATTATTATGGTTACAGATGGAGTATTGGAATGTGGTGAAAGATATTACGAAAATCCTGTTCACTTATATACAGATTGCTACGCTGCTCCTGTTTCTTCAGATATAGAAGGTAGTGTACAACATGTACTACAGCATGTTCATAAGAATTTTGGTCGGGATAGCACAACAATTATTAGTTGGGATTATAATAATCCTCTTCCTGCAACATACCCAAGTAACCAACCAGAAAGGAGAATCAAACATGTATGAATTTATTGAAAAAAAAGTAGTTAGAAACAAAAATTCTATTATCCCTTATACATGGATTCGTGGCAAAAGTGAAAACAAAGATATTTGTATCATGCTTCCAGGATCAGGATATACAACACAACGCCCACTTTTTCATTATGCAACAAATACATGCATGAACAATAATGTCGATATCCTTCATATAGATTACAACTACATAAGGAATGAACATTTCACAAAGCTTACTAGCACAGAACAAGATCATTGGATATATGAAGATGTCAAAACTGTTGTTTACGATGTATTAAAAGATACAGCGTATGAACGGTATTTCATTCTAAGTAAATCCATTGGGACTATACCTATGGCATATGAATGGAAACAAAAGAGTTTCGTTCGAAGTGCATATGGAATATGGTTAACACCTCTTATAAAGGATGACAATGTATATAATGCACTTCTATATACAAAATGGCCGTCTCTTTGTGTGATAGGTGATCAAGACCCTCATTTTATTAAAGAAAGAATTGATTCTCTGCATAATAATAATTTAGTGCATACAATTGTTATACCTAATGCAAATCATAGTTTAGAGATTAAAGGGGATATTTCAACAACAATTAAAGCTGCAGATAAAATAATTGGTCATATAGAAGATTTTATTCACAGTGCTAAATCTTTAAAACATGATTAATATAAGACCATATACTTACTATATAGTAGGTACAAAATTTCCAAACGTAGAAAATAGATTTACTAACCACTCTAAAAAAAGAAGCTGATCTCTCTATTTCAAAGGAAATTAGCTTCTTTTTAAATTAAATAGCACGCCATTTAATTTAAAATTAACTACGACATATAAATAAAAAATTCACACCTCTATCCCTAAATATCCTCTCACGACTTCACAGATTATTCATTTTAATTTAGCGCACAGAGAACTGATTAAAATGTGTCCGAATTGTGTCTAAACGTACAGTTTTCCCTAAATGATATGGTGACCCCATACCCATCAAGCTAAGAAAATAGATAACCCCCAAAACGAAAGATTGGTTCATTCTCGATTTAGAAATGTTAATTCTATCGTTTTGGGGTAGTTGCTTTTCTTAAATTGACATTCTCTTCTTTATTCCCTATAAGCTATTCATTTTTTCTATCGAAAATACTATTATAGGTTTTATTCACTAACTCTAAGGTGTTTCTTATAAAACTTTGATAAGGCGTTTGGGGTAGCGAATCTATTTTACTAGCTGCTCTCTGCGCATAGGTAAGTGCTTCCTCTATTCTTCCTAGTTGTAAAAGACAATGTGCTCTATATGCATCTGCAGTGTAGAGAATACATAATTCAAGTGGGTAAATAGTCGTATTTGGCATCTTAAATTGTTCAAATGCTTCAAGGGCTTCTTTTACATGTCCT
>NZ_CAKLBZ010000003.1 GCF_921008455.1 Bacillus basilensis
GGAGAATAAAATATGTCTCAAACTTATTGGGGGTCTGAGGTAGCTAAGAACTTAGGGATTGGCTCAAGTACTTTGCGTAAATACTGTCTTGCTTTGGAGGAAGCTGGGTATCCTTTCGAGCGCGGTAACAATAATTCTAGAATTTTTTATCATAATGATGTAGCAACTATAGAACAGTTAATAGTTGCTATGAGAAAGAATAATTTAACGCTAGATCAAGCTATAAATTTAGCAATGACAAGTGTTACAAAAAATGAGGTAGTAATTACAGAACACATAAAAACATTAGTAGAACGTATAAAACGATTGGAACAACTTAATTTAGAGTTGATTCAAAGATTTGATCAACAAAGTAAACTTTTACAGGAAAAAGATGTTCAACACATAATAAGAGAAGAACAAAGAGAGGTTCAATTAATGCAGGTATTAAGAGAAATCCAGGATAGTAGTCGCCAAATAGCAGCTTTAGAACAGAAGAAGTTATTTTGGAGTCGCTTGTTTGGTAAATAAATTAAAATGTAATGATAAAAAGACTTTTTCTATTTATTTGGAAAAAGATAAGAAGTGAGTCTTTTGTCTATTATTAATAATGATATTAGATTTTTAGCACTATAAATGTTAGTCAAACATATATTGTAGTATTGGAATAGGTTTCACTCACTTATTTCAATTCATTTCATTTTATTTTATAGTCTTTTTTAAAAGAACATCAACGGGCATTGGTGTTCTTTTTAAGTAGGTTGATTTTGAAAAATAAGAATTTTTCTTTGTTTTAAATTTGTACTTGTTGTATTTGTAAAACTTTTAAAGTAAGGTTTAATACCATTCTTTCATGGAGAGTATTAAATGGTTCGTTTAAGTCTGTTAGACAAGGGGAAAAGTCTAATCCAACAAATTGAGTACTAACTAATTCGCAATATGGTTGTTTGTTATAAAAAATTGTATTTTCGAAGGGATATTTTTCTGAATGTGGTAAATCACCGTTTTTAGGATTAATAAAATGAGATGTAGTATCTGAGGAACCAGCTATTAAAGCTAAAGATAGAAAATCATCCTCTAATAGATCTATAGAATTAGAAAATGGAACATTTACAATGCAGTTATATATAACTCTATTATATTCATCATTTACATATTCAATATTTTTACGAATATATCCTTGGAAAAATAATTTAGCTTTTGTAACTAGGCGGTAATTTGTACCTGGTATTGGGGTAAATGCTAGAGGAACTAAATTACATTGTTTCAAAAATACGTCGTTTTTTATGATACGTTTAATTTCAATTGCTGGAGGATCTAATGAAATATTGGATTCTACAACAATTTGAATTGTTCTTTCAGTTAATACAACTGGCATTTGTACAATTGGTGCTTCTGTAGTAATAATTGGTGCTTCAATTTTATTATTTAATTGTGTTTGAGTTTGTCCTATCACCTGACATGATGTATTAATTGGATGTTGTTCATTCATCTTATTTAGTCTCCTTTTTGAAATTACTTTAGATTTTTAAAACTGTTTAATGCCAATGTATTAATTTTTTTTTATTTATGTTATTCGTATCTATAAAATTTATTAATGTTACATACAGATAAATAGATTTAAAGTTATTATGAAGAAGAGAGATATGATTTTTGTGTGTTTGAGTTTTTCGATTTATTCATATCATTTTGAATGTATACTTTCGATAGTGATGTTGGAGAAAAATCATGAATTGTAATAAAGTCAATCAAATAGATAATATGAATGTAAACTAATATCCAGAAATTTACATTGGAACTTACAATTGAAATCCAACATACAATGCTATGAGCATTTACAACATAGTTTTGGTTAAAACCACAGCTAATCACCTCCTATGAAAAGTAGCCATAGGAGGTGATCGTATGAACGAAGAAAATATTGTTTTATGTGGAGCTGCTGTTGAACAAGCTTTAATTTATTCAACACTGTCATCTATTTTTTCGTTCACCTTTATTAACAGGTCCAACAGGAGAAACAGGAACCTCTATAACAAACACTGGTATTTAGACTTATTAATTATTTCACTTAGTTTAGTTCAGACTGCTATACCTAAAGCAAATCTTAATTTTAGAAAGGAACGCTTTATTTTATAAATATCGAAGATTATTTGGAGTGAATCTAGGTTCTTTATATATTATTAAATAGGTTTATATCTGTTACATAAGGACTTGCGCTTTATATTTATTTTTGCTTTTTAGGTTTTTTTCTTATACTTATTAGTTTACTAATTAATAAGTTATAGGGTGTAAGTGGGTGAAAGATAAGGTTGGTGTAAAAATGAGAGAATTTAAAAGAAACTGCAAGCACGAGGATAGGTGTGATCGTTTTCTTCCCCCTGTACCTCCAATTGAAGTTGGACCAACAGGACCGACAGGACCAACAGGGCCAACAGGACCAACAGGACCAACAGGACCAACTGCAGTAGCGTGTTGCCCATGTACAAACGTTCTTGACAACCCTGGATTTGACGTACCTGGAGTGACAGGTGGTGATGCTGTACCAGGATGGGTTCAAACAGGACCCGTTTCAGAAGTAGGTGACCCTTTTGCTCATAGTGGTCGTTTTCTTCCAAGTGGTATATTTAGTCGTTTAGCTGCATCTATTGAACCTGGCGGAAGTTTGACTCAACTTGTTGATGTTGATGCAGGATGTTGTTTTACCCTTTCGTTTGCTGCGGATGTAAGAGATGGAGCAGAACTTATCGCTGCTGTATCGTTTCCACAACTCGTTGGACATGGATGTCCTCCTGCCTCTACAACGCTTGGACCACTAAACATCCCGCATATTGTACCATCTCAGAATCAACCGCAATCTGTTTTCCAACATTATACGCTTGTTGTATGTATACCTGATGGTGTAACAGCAGCATGTATTTCGTTCCAAAATACAGCAACAGGCGGAGTAGGTGCAACAGCTTTTGTAGATAATGTTGTATTCCAACCTACCGGTGGACCTTGTACTTCATGTTCACAAAATTTTTAATGTATTGATGTATTTGCAGTTTTTAGTATAAAAAAGAGAAGGATTATAAAAATCTTTCTCTTTTTTATTTATAAACTATTTCTTAAAAAAACTGTTCTATAAAATATTTAGTTTCACTAATATTGCTAATAAAAGTTGGATAAGAATTTGAACATTTACTGCTATATCTGTATCAGTAGTCGTAACGGTAACATTTCTAGAATTGTTAATAAAGGTTTTTTGTCTATTAATTTGTTTAACAGATGATTTTTGTAACAATTCTTGAGTTACTCGATCAGCTTTCTCACTATCTGCTATAGAAATACTTAAAATAACTACAATTGCAGCTTGTAACGCTGCTTGAATAGATAATGCTGCCTTTGTATCTGTAGTAGTAACTTGTACATCTGCTGAATCAACAATTGATATATATTCTTCAGAAATTTGATAAGTTTTACTTTCCTGTGCAGCTGCTTCTGAAACGTTAGCATCATTAAAAGATGGATGACAATTAGAAGAATCTAATGCACTCCACTGTTTGTTTCTCTTTGCACTCCATGCATTTCCCATAAAATCGCTCCTTTTAGTCTAAAAAATTATTAATTTGAGATTGGATTTCCGAAACTATACTTTTAATTTGTTGTTTTTTTTCTGGCGATAAATTTTTAAATTTATCTTCTTTTATTTCATGTCTCTTTAAAATATCTGAGAGTAAAAGATCTAATAGTACACTTTTTTGATCCTTATCAAATTTAAAAGAAGATAGTTTGTTTAAATCATCCATTTTAGTTATCAACTCCTAAAAATTAAGATGTATAGTAAAGTTTTATAGATTCACTAATAGCATATGAAAATATTTATAAAAGTTATGGACAAACCTTAAAAAAATTAAAATGTTGAAGTTGGTCAATCGAAACGGACCTAGCGAAGCAAAGGGAGTATTTGACTTGACCAACTGCACTATACCCAAACCCTCTTGGCATTGAACAAACTACTGTTTGTTCCTGCCAACCGGCGAGGGAGTCCCTCAAGGATTGAGGGGTTGGGGAGTTCGATTGATGGGGTCAAGGGGAAGGGTTCCCCTTGTAGGTTCGGACAAAGTCCGAGTTTTTTTCCATGCTTTGCATGGATCGGCGAAGCCGAAAAGCGTCGCAGACCCCTATCGATTTTGATACGTTAGTGTCAAAATAAGTATAGGGTTACGTCAATTGACACAATTTCGTCGCCTTGCTAGACTTATTGTATCAATTAATCTAGGGGAAGTGGTGGCACTTTATGTTGGGTTCTATCTCATTTAATCAATCTCATCAAAGTTCATTAAGCCATAATAACAGAGAAAATATTTATGGGAATCCTAGCATTGATCCAGCTAGGTTACATGAGAATATTTATTTTGTTCAAAAAGACATCCGAATTGTATACAAGGATGTTTTTCAAAAAGCCGTGGACAAGTATAATGAGAAACAAAAACGGAATGATCGTAAAATTGATGACTATTATAACAAAGTACATAAAGATGATAAGACACATGAGCAAAGAGAATTAGTTGTGGCGATTGGGGAAGGTAAAGACGACTCGAAATATAGGGAAGCCAAAAAGGAAGCGTTAAAACGGTATGCAGAAGCGTTTCAAGAGCGAAATCCCAATCTAGCAGTTTATAACATGGTTTTACATGATGATGAAGCCAATCCGCATTTACATATTAACTATGTACCGAATTTTGAAAGTAGTCGAGGATTAACGAGGCGTGTCGGAATGGATAGAGCCTTGCAACAACAAGGTGTCGAAGGAACGGGAAGAAAGTTAATTGCGCATTGGAGAGAAACAGAAACGGCTTATATCGAGCAATTGGCTAAAGAATATATTCCGAATTTTGAACGTGCTAATGTAGGTTCACATAAGTACATGAAAGTTCGTCAATACAAAGAGTATGCAGAAGCAAAGTCAACTATTGAAAACCAAGTAGAAGAAAAAGAAACACACTTACAAACGATTGACGATTATTTAAAAAACGTTGAAGAAAAAACAAACGAATTAGAAGTAACGAAAACGAGTTTGGAAAGTGATGTCGTTGATACGTACAAAGAATTAGAGATAGTAAAGCAACAAGTAGAGAGTGAAAATGAAAAGCTGCAGTTAATTGGTCAGCGTCATATAGAGCTAGAAAAAAGAGTAGAACAAATGCAAAAAGAATTAGATAGTGCTACGGATCAAGTACCAAATGAACCTGTTAAAATTCCATTTTTACGTAAAGAAGTAGTAGTAGAAGTGCAGGATAAAATGTTTGGAAAAGCTGAAATCACGAAGAAACAGACAAGAAATTATGTGTTATCACCAGAACAATATCAAGAATTAACAAAGCAAGTGAATGCAGCGGTTACTATCAAAAAGGATTATGAGCGTTTGAAAAAGACAGATTTTGTGAAAGAGAATGAGAGTTTAAAAGTGCATGCAGAGGGCTGGATGAAAGAAAATCGAACGTTGAAACAAGAAAAAAGTAAGTTGCAAAAAGAAGTTGGTTTATTAAATAGAGAAATAAGCTCGTTAAAAGCTCATATAAAGGGTTTACAGACGAATATAAGAGTTTTGTATATACAAACGAAAAAAGTTCTTAAAGAGCAATTTAAGGTGCTTAGAGGAATTGTTAAGAATGAATTGGATAGCAAGGGAGTAGATAATCAATTTGAACGTGAACATAAGAGAGAAATAAGCAGACATCGAGATTTTGATAGGGAACGGTAAAAAAATAGGGAAACTTTGTTTTTATCTTCAAGGTTATTGAAAACGTGATAGAATGAAAAAAAGAGCCATGCTGGAACATGACTCTTTTTATAGGGTATTCTACGAAAATACCTAGACTTCATTTATCTGATTATAGATTATCATAATTTGTTTTATAATCAAATAGCAAAAAATAGGTGTTTTTGTTGATTCCCTCAATTTAGAGGAGGAATTAACAATGAATGAAGAATTGGGACAAGCTTTAAATCAAGCTGATAGAAATGCTAGAAAAAGAGATTTTGAGAAAGATGGAAAACAAAGAGACCAAGCTGAAGAACTAAAAAAATCTCTTTTACAACAGTTAAAAGAATTAACTGGAGAAGACCATTATGTTGGAACTAATAAAGATCCATTTGCTGGAGAACCATTTAATCAAGTAATGCATAGAAATTTAGATTTGTTGAATAGTATTGGTTATTTAACTCAAGCAGAAGAAAGTTTTTTATTTAGAATTCAAGCTTATTTGGAATTTAGAAGTAATGTTATTATTTGTAGAGATGATAAATTTAAAAGGAAACGAAAGAGCGCTGAGGAAGATTATGAGTTACCAAAAGCAGCAACTGTTTCTGAAATTGCTGAAATGATAGGGAAATCAAGAGAAAAAACTTCTTTGCTTATGAATTCATTAAAGAAAAAAGAAATTTTACTTAATCCAGAAGGTGCTGGACAAATTATTGAAAATGGTCGTACTGTAAGTCCTAGAACATGGGTGGTAAATCCTTACATAATGATTTGTGCACCTCGAAAAAATGAAGTGAAACTTGATAAATTAACGATGAGGTTGTTTCAATATTCTTTGAAAAATCTTAAAGATCAAAATGGTAAAAAGGTAAAATTACCAGCTAGATTTTTTTAGACTATATCAATTTGATATAGTCTTTTTTATATGTATTCCAAAGCAAGTTATCCACTTTATTACTTATTTGTATTTTTTTAGGTGTGACGAAAACGTCACAAAAAGACTTAAAAGTGTGACGAAAACGTCACACCCTGAAAAGTGTATTCAACCCAGTCATATCAAGGAATTCACGCATTTTTTGTAGATGCTCTCTATTATCACTATTATTAAAGGCTAAAAGTTCCGTAAGGAACAGGTAGTATTTTTGAGCAAATAACGCTCAAAAATCTCCACCTTCAGAAAAAGAAAAGTCGGTTCGTTAATCCTCACCTAAAGGCTATCGCCTTTTCTTTTTTTTTCTGTCCTTGCGGAACTTTTTTCGGCTGGTTTTTAGCTTTTGCCAAGCCGAACAGACCAAAAACGGGGTTAAGTTGCTCAACTTGGATCAACAATTGTACCAGCCGAACCGCCAGTTCTTCCGTTCAAAATATTCTTCTTTTTTTATATGTAATTAACGCTATGTGGGGTTTCGCCCCCACACGACGAGCCAGCACTCACACCCAAAAACAGGGGTGAATAGCATGATAAAACATTTTTACACTGTAGAATCATGCTATTATAAAGAAATTTGGCAGTTTTTATTTACCTTTTTTTAGGTGTCACTTTTTTTTGACACCCTATCTTCTATAAAAGCTTGACTTTTTTTGTATTATTTTTCACTTTCTAGGTGTGAAAATAAATTCACACTTTACTTCGTATAAACCTTTGTTATTACTGACTTTCTTCACTTTGCTCTTCTCACTCTTATATATAGGACAAAAAGTAATCCTTATTCAAAAATAGCTACGTAATACGTGGGGTTTCGCTCCCACACGACGAGCCAGCACTCTAGCTAAAAAGCAAAGGGGAAACCAAAAGATAAGATCAAAACCACGCTAAGCAAAAAATACAATGAGCTGTCCATATGGGCAGCTCATTTACATAATTATCGGAAGCGGAAGTTACATTTATTATTGTTTATTAATAAGATTCGCCCACACAATTACTAATAATGTACCTAAAATTACTAATATTGTAAAAATAATGGCAGCAATATCTCCTATACTCTCTAATCCAAAAGGTAATAAAAAAGTTGTGATTCCTACAACATAAGAAAAAACTCCAAATATCTTTGCTAATTTTTCTTTATCACCCACAAATGTTTCTTCTTGATAGCCTGCAATGAGCCATAGTTTCTTTTTTATATGGATCTGATAATCCATAATAATGATAATTAAAGCGACAATTATACAAGTAATAAATTCACCAATCATTTTACTCCGTTTCCTTTTATAACAAATTTTACCATAGGAAAGAAGCGTTTTTTATTTGTTTCTTAATTCTTATTTTGTATATCATATTCATAGAGAGTTAACATAACGTCTTATTATCGGTAGCAAGGACAAGGGGGGATCCGCTTTATAGCAGGGATTTCTCCTTGTCCTATTCTATTTTTCTATACATCTTTTTATACATTGTGGAGATACTAGGGTTTTTCAGGCTTATGAATGTCCTGTATTAGTACAAAAATTTGCATAAAATTATGTATAAAAAAGCTTTTTTATTTCCAGAATTTCCACCAATGTTGTTTCTTTTCTATAGTAGGAGCAACTAGTTGTTTAGTCTCTTGAATAGATTGTATGTTATGTAGTAGTTGTTCATCTCTTTCTTGTAACAATTGTTCATGGTATTTTTGGTATATTTGTATATCGTCTTTCAATGTTTGAAATTCTTCTTGAGTTCGTCGTAGTTCTTCTCTTATGGATTGAAGTTCTTTCGTTATTTCTTCGCGTTCTTCGCGTTCCTCATGTAACAGTTCACGTAACAAATTAGTATTGTTTTCGCGTTCCAATATTTCTTTATCTCTTGTAATAAGCAAAGGTGGGGAATCCATTGGATCATGGGACGTTCCACTCGTGTTCCAATTTTCATTATTTATATTTATTGCTACAGCTTTTGCAGCATCCACCTTGTTATATCCGGCATCTTTCATAAGTGTTTGAAATTGTTTTAAAGCTTTTATATCCTTTGAAGTAAAGGTTCGATACTCACGATTACTTTTAGGATCACGAATTTTTATAAAGGTGTATTCGTGTTTTTCTAATTCTAAACACCATTTACGTAAATAGCTTTCGCTAATACTTAAAATTTCTGCTACTTCCTTAGTTAGGAAGGCGGGAAGTGGATTGGATTGTATACCGTTCCGCGTTCCATCAGACATCGTTCCTCACGCTCCTTTTCGCGTTCCAATTGACGTTCCTGAAAATATATTATACATGGTAAAATGAAATACCTCTGAAATATAAAATTTATTGGTAATATAGGTCAGATCACATTTTAAGGGTTAATTCGTGATTTCAACTACAAAATTAGAAGAATAAATGGGGAAGATGAGAATACATTTACAATTGTGAGAAAAAAGTATTCTTTTTTTGTTGTGGATAAAATTGTGGGTAAAATGGAGGAATATCTGATGAATATTATTTATATAAAAACAAAAAATCAATATAAAAGTGAAAAAGAAAATGAAATGGAAACTATACCAATTATAAATCGAGTATATTATGAAAATGGAGAGATTAAATTCGAAATATTAGGGGAGCAAAAAGTTCCTATGACATGGTTAGATAAATAGAGAAAAGGCACTCATTTGAGTGCCTTTTTGTTTTTGTAGGTATGGATTTATGTTTTGATTTATTTGTTATATTTTGAAGTTACTTTGTTTAATAAATAAATTTTTAAATTTATGAGAAAAAAGAAAGAAGAATTTTTTAGGATTCTTCTTTCTTTTTAGTCTATGAATATTTTTAATTAGCAGTTAAATCCTCTTGTAGGCGCTCCGAGTTGAACTTGTTGAGTTTGTAATACTTTTAAAGTCAAATCAAGAACGATTTTTTCACGTAATTTGTCAAATGCTTTTTCGGAATGTGTTCTTTCACATGAGCCTTCACCATGACTATCATGATCACTATGACATGGTGCATAGTCAAGTTCATAAAATTCTGCACTGATTAATTCACAATATGGTTGTTCATTATAGAAAACATTATTTTCAAAGAAGTATTTGTCTAGACGAGGAATATCAGTATTTTTTGGATTAATGAAACGAGCTTTGCTTTCTGAAGAGAAAGCTATAATTGGTCTAGAAAGAAAATCATTACCAGCTAATTCAGCAAAACCAGAGAAATGCACTTTTGCAATTTTATCATAAATTACGCCATTGCAATCATATCCTGCATATTCAATGTTTTTACGAATATAACCTTCTACAAATAATTTTGCTCTTGTTACTTCTAAATATCCTGTTTCATCAATTGGTGTATAGTCAACAGGAACTAGTTTACACTGTGTTAAAAATACATCTTTTAATACTCTTTTAATTTCTACTGCTGGTGGACAAAGTGGAATATCTGCTTCTACTACAATTTGAAGTGTTCTTTCTGCTAATACAACTGGAATTTTAACTCTTGGATTTGTTGCAAGAACAGGTGTTACATCACTATCGCTAAGTGGAGTTCGTGTTTCTGATTTAACTCTACAATCTTTGTTGTGATTGTCATTGTTGTACTCAGGTTTATTCAATTAAAATGACCCCCGTTTATTTTATATTTAAAGTTATCTACTTAAATATGATATTTAATATATCCATTTGTGTGAGGGCCTGTATAATAGTTATTTTTCTTATTTTAAGATATAAAGGCTAAATTAGATTAATAAAATCAAGATTTTTTATGCTAGTTTTTGTTTAGTATGTATTTTCGTCTAAATATTGAACCATCTTGAATAAAAAAACATAAATTATATGTGAGTTGAGTACTGTTGTACTTGTTTACGTTTATATAGAAATCTTCTTTAAAAAGAAAGAAAATCTACTAATAGGTTTTTTTTTTTAAATAAAATTGATATTAATTGATGGTTATAAAAGGTAATACAAACTTTTTTTAAAGAAGGAAAACACTATATATCAATTGAAAAGCAGCTTAGAACAGAG